>CAYUSE010000021.1:0-16519 GCA_964447095.1 uncultured Lachnospiraceae bacterium
TACTTGTTAAGCTGTTCGGAGCGGTATATAAAATGGTCATTACAAACATTGACGGTTTCGGCAACGAGGGACTTGGCTTTTATAATGTCGGTTTCCAGATTTACACGCTGCTTCTTGCAATATCGTCAGTCGGTATTCCAAATGCCATATCAAAAATGACCTCCGAGCGAATAGCGCTCGGCGATTACAATGGCGCGCACAAGATTTTCAAAACTGCGCTTACATTGTTTTCGGTTATAGGTTTTGCGGCGGCATTTGTGCTGTTCTTCGGATCGGATATATTCGCGCGGTATGTAATTCATATTGAAGGCTCGCAGTACGTAATGCGCGCGCTTGCGCCATCGCTGTTCTTCGTTTGCGTATCGTCCGTTATACGCGGATATTTCACGGGCATGAAAAACATGAAAGCGACAAGTAACTCGCAGATTTTGGAACAGATTTTCAAATGTACGCTGACAATCGTATTCGTTTACGCGTCCGTATTTCTTATTTCGGACAGCAATCCCAACAAAGTTCCGTTTATGGCGTCGTGGGCGAATTTTGCAACATCTGTTGCGACGGTTATAAGCCTTTTGTATCTTGTATATTTCTACTGCAAACGAAAAAGCGGAATAAAGGAAAATATAGAAAATTCAACGGGCGAAACGCTTTCCGTATCTGGAAAACGGCTTATGATAGGAATACTTATGGTAAGTATTCCTATTTCGCTCGGCTCGGTTATAACCGCAATAAACCGCGTTATAGACACAGCTACAATAAGCCGCGGAATTGAAATAGCTTTCGCAAATCTCATTCCCGCTCACGGTTCGGTATCGGAAATTATAAACCCGACCGCCAAGCAAATAACACAGGAAATTACGCGTCTTTCGGGACTGCTTTCAAAAAGCGACATTCTCTACAATATGCCGCTCGCGGTAAACTTTGCGTTTGCGACGGTGCTTGTGCCGTCAATCGCGGGCGCGCTTGCGGTTAAGGACTATGCGGAAGCGTCTTCAAAAATCAACTATTCAATGCTGATTTCAATACTTATTATTCTTCCGTGCGCGATAGGACTTATCACGCTCGCAGAGCCGATTTATAAAATTATATATTTCCACACGCCCGACGGATACGATTTATTACAGCTCGTTTCAATATCGCTGATATTCGCCGCGCTTGCGCAGACGGCAACGGGAGCTCTGCAAGGAGTCGGAAAAATATATACGCCTGCTGTAAGCTTACTCTTCGGCTGCGCGGCGAAAATTATACTAAACGTACTGCTTATCCGCATACCGTCAATTAACATTTACGGCGCGGCTATAAGCTCAATAGCGTGCCAATTCATTTCCTGCGCAATTTGCTTTGCGGTACTTGCGAAAAACTGCTCGCTTAAAATGCCTATGATGAAATATTTTATAAAACCGCTTATTGCAGGCGTTTCAATGGGAATTGCGGCAATTCTGGTATATAAGGGATGTTCAATTATTATCGGTACAGGCTTTATAATGAATGCAATTTCAACCATGATTGCTATAATTGTTGCGGCGCTTGTTTATTTCTTGCTCGTATTTAAACTAAAAATATTATCGGAGGACGAGATAAAACAGCTTCCCGCCGGAAAAAAAATATATAATGGACTATGTAAAATTCATTTATATAAATAACTAAAAAAATAAAAAATAAAAGGGGTGATTGCCCCTTTTATTTTTTGATTTATATTATTTTACCGCATAAATCTTTGTGTGACCTGCTTCTACAGCCTGTAAAGCCGCCTCCGCGGCTCTCACGCCTGATGAGCAGTACACAACAACGGTTACGTCATCGCTCTGCGCCGCTATCCATTCAGCAAAGCTTTCAAGCGGAACATTTATCGCTCCGTTCATAGCGTCCTTGGCAAATTCCTCCTCTGTTCTTACGTCCACGAGAATTGCGCCGTTTTTCGCCATTTCAACCGCGGTTTCACGGCTTATTGAATATCCGCGGATATCCGCAATATTCATAACCGCCGTTTCTGTTTCGCCTGTAAGCGTTAAGCCGTTTTCACCGTATTCAAGCGATTTTATGTCAAAATCGCAAACCTTTTTCAAAGTTGAACACTTAGCGCACGGCGTCATTGTTACAAGGTAGCCGCCGTCACAGCCAAGATACAGCTGATCATCAACCGCCGTCATACAGTTTATCGTAAATTCAGCGTTCTGACCCAAATCACTCTGTGCAAAGCTTTCGGGCGTTATATCCATTTCAATACCGTCTCCCATAAGCTGAACAACTCTATTATCAGCTAAAATTACGTCAACGCCGTTCCAATTAACGATTTTATCTGCTGAGTATGCCGCTGTCTGAGCTCCTGCTTCATACATAAGCGTCAGATAATCAAAATTACCGCAGTATGACGCTCCCGTGGAACACTTCATGAACAGTCCCATAATACCGCTCTTATCAGTTTTTACTCTTGCAGTAGCGCTCTTTAAGTCATTCCAATTGCCGCTTGATACAAGGTTTATTTTTCCGATACTGTTGGCAGGAATTAACATAGCGTTCACGTCCGACTGCGACATTGACGCATGGTCTTTGTCTGTCATGTCAACTGCGAAAAATTCAACCGCCGCGCTTGATTCCTTAGTACCTGCAACAACTTCAATTCCTGCGAGGTTATCTATATTTCTCGTACCCATATATATAATATCGCCGTTTTTGGTATTGTCAACTACCTTGCCATTGCTTGCAGCATCGACCTCACTTGTTGTAATGCGCTTAGCTGCGGGCTCGGGCCATGCCTTTACATAGTTCTCAGCCTCAAGCTTATCGGTTTTGCCTATTTCGGGCATCGGTTCGTCTGTCGGCTTCGGTGTGGCAGGAGTAAACGTGCCCGAAGTTCTGAACAGCACTCCGTATATAACTTTATTTGAACCGCCGCCGTAGATATATACGGGCGAGCCTGCCTTTACATTAACCTCTAAAGTCGTAAGATCGTTACCATCACCTAATTTTTCCTGCTCAGCGCCGTTTTGTCTTACAATAACCTTTCTGTCTATGGCAGCGTTAAAGAATACTGTTACCATACCGTCGGATTCGGGAGTGAAATATACGCATTTCTTTGTTTCGCCTCCGCTGCCGCCTTTTAAGCCTTTAGTGAAAGTATATGTCTTATCGTTATATTCTATAGTTCTCTTTTTGGTTTCTGTATTCCAGCCGCCGAAGCCGTCCATGCCTGTTCCGCTTGTGAGCGCCTGACCATCGGTTGTTTCATAGAAGGAATTAAAGTCTTCGGTTCCAAAGTCAAATAATACCTCCGTCATGGGAACAGGAGCGTTGTATTTATGCTTTATCGCAGGAAGAAGCGGCTTCATTCCGCTTACGCTGTCCCATAGTATAAGCGTAATCTCGTCGTCCTCCTCATAGCCTTCAAGCGTAATAATTCCCTCTTGGGTGATTGTGTTCGTCTTAACCGCCGCAAGCTTATTGCCGCTGTATTTTGCCTCAATAAGAACCGCGCTGTTGTATGGAACGGTAACTGTAATTTTGCCGTCCTTCGCATTCTTAACCTTCATTTCATTTACAGGCACAGATGCGATTTCCTTCAAAGCCGCCGCAAGCGCGTTTTCGCACTCTTCCGTAACAATGCTGTTCTCTATACTTTCTTTGTATCTTGTGTATGCAGATGTTATTTTAGAATAATTTTCCTCGCTGTAGGAGGGTTCATAACATGCTGTGTATGCCTTCTCCAATTCCGCAAGAATTTCAGCTTTTCTCTCATCCGTAATCTTAGCCTTAAGCTGTGTTACAACAGGGAAGCTATCCGTCTTTGTAACGCCGTTTCTTGTTACGGAAACAGTAATTATCGCTGTTCCCTCACTATTACCTGCCGTAACCACGCCGCTGTCACTTACGCTTGCAGCATTCGGATTTGAGCTTGTATATGTAACATTCAAATCATTTGACTTTAAGTCCTCGATTATAAAATCATTTTTAAGAGCTGCGGAAGCATTTGCCTTTATTTCATTTACGGGGGTTACACTCTCACCCTCTTTAATGCCCGTAAGTCTTACTCCCGACGGTACAGCCGTAACATTCTTCAGCTCGTCTGAAAGGGTTCCCGTTACGTTGAATTTAACCGTTAAACCTGCGTCGTCTGCGTTTGATGCAACCTTTGCGGTGTATTCTCCGTCTGCAACATAGTTTTTCATTGCTTTTTCATCATAGAAATTTACGTCGGCAATGTTAAGCGTAAATGTTACCGTTTTTTTCTCTCCTGCTTGGAGGTCAACTCTCTCGAAGCCCTTTAGCTGCTTTAACGGAAGTGTTTTTCCGTCTGCGCCCGGGACTGTTATATATAGCTGCGGTATAGCCGTGCCTACTGCTGAGCCTGTATTTTCCACATCAGCGCTTATTGTTACAGTTCCGTTAGCGTCAACACTTGTTTTGTCAATGCTGATATTTGAAAATGCAAAATCAGTATAGCTCTTGCCGTAGCCGAACGGATAAACTGCATTTCCCGAATAATACTGATATGTTCTTCCCGGATAATTGTCCGCCTGAGCTATTTCGTAGCTTGTATAGTAATACTCAGCATTGATTGTATTGTCTTTTATTCTTTCCGAGCCAAGCGGCATTTTTTCAAGGTCTGACGGAGCATACCAGGTCGTGCTCAGTCTTCCCGACGGGTTAACCGCGCCTGTAAGCACCTTACCCAAAGCCTCACCCTGAGTCTGACCGTTATATGAAGTCCAAAGTATTGCCGCGCACTTATCCTTGAACGGGTCAACATTCATCTGACCTACAGTTGACATTGCGACGATTGTCTTACTCGCGTAATCGCCTACGTCCGCTATCGCCTGAACATGAGCCTCATGCGCAGGAAGGTCGATTGACTTTCTGTCGTTTGACTCACTTGCATCCTGCGTTCCGAGACCGTTCTGCTTCGGAATTGTAGCCGCGTACGCTATGATATAATCAGCCGCGTCAAGCTGTGCCTTGTACGCTTCAACCGTGAAGTCCGCAGCCTTCGCGCTTGCTGAAATGTACAAATCCGCAGTTTCGTTATATCCGCCGTCCTCGCCTGTGTATGGGGCGGTGCATACAGCGTAGGTGTCATTATCCGCTGTCGCTGTCGTATTAACAGTGGCAACTGAAGGACCGCCTGCACCGTAAGCAAAGCTTATCGAGCCGCCTATTCTGCTGCCTGTGGACATTTCAATTTCAACCGTTGCCACGTCCTTGAAGTTAACGCTCTTTATAACCGCGCTCGCCTTGGGCATAACATCGGTAAATATGCCGTTTGATAAAGTCATGCCCGTAACACTTTCTGCCTTTGTCAAATCAACAGCTCTCTTTGTTCCGTTCTTTAAAACAAGATTTATACTCTTAACATTAAACAGCTTTGTATCATCAGTAATATTTCCGAGGTAATTAACCTCAACATTAGGATTGAGCTTCTTAAGCTCGGCTGTAATACCCTCAATCGGGGTTGTATTCTTCGTCGGCTCGCCGCTGTAATCGCCGAGAACAAGCTTATCCGCAAAGCTGCCGACAACCGCAACCTTTGTTACATCCTTCTTTATAGGAAGCACGTTATTTTTATTTTCAAGAAGAATCCAGCTTTCCTCAGCCGCCTGCAGAGCCTTTGCAACGTGCTCGTCTTTTTCTATAACGTCCTTAGTTATGTCTCTGTACGCTATATTATCTCCGTCAAACTCACCCGTTCTCATACGCGCAAGAAAAAGTCTGTAAAGAGCAATATCAAGCGTGTCCTCGCTCATATATCCCTTTTCAACCGAACCCTGAACGTTAGGCTGAGCCGCGCTTCCGCAGTCTAAGTCGCCGCCTGCATTAAACGCTGTTGAAATTGTCATTTCAGGCGTTATATCCTCATATTTTGTATCAGGGAAAAAGGTCTTTCCAAGATTTATTCTAAGCGATGGTTTTGAGTATAAGTTATCAAATGCGCCGCAGTCGCCTACTACATAACCCGAAAAGCCCCATGACCTTCTTAATAAATCCGTAAGGAGGTATTTATTTGACGAAGATGCTATGTAATCAACTATTGTCTCGCCGTTTCTGCTTATGGTTTCCGCGTTATACGAGCTCATAACGGAAACAGGGCCTGAGCTTTCAATGATATCCTTAAACGCTCTCGTGTAATATTCACGAAGCGTTTTATCGGTCATGATTGAGGTTCCTCTCTGACGCTCGCCCTCGACATTGTTTGCCGCGAAATGCTTTAGCGTTGAAATTACCTTCAAATACTTATCGTCATTTCCCTGCATGGCGTTAACTGCCTGCTCGCCGAGCTCTGACGTAAGATACGGATCCTCGCCGTAGCTTTCCTCATTTCTTCCCCATCTCGGGTCACGAACCATATTGATTGTCGGGTTCCAATATGACAAATCGGTTTTGTTGTTCTTTCCGCGTGCTTCGGTTGAGGTTATATCCATAACGTCGTACATGAGCTGTCTGTCCCATGTGTTTGACATGGCAAGGCTTGCAGGGAAGCTCGTCGCAACGCCCTGACGCGCAACTCCGTGAATACCCTCGCGCCAATAATTATACTTGCTCACCCCGAGTCTTTTTATCTCGGGCGCGCTTCTGCCTGTCTGCGCCGCTTTTTCGGTAAGCGTCATTCTTGAAACAAGGTCAGCCGCTCTTTCCTCAAAAGAAAGAGACGTGTCCTGATAAGGAAGCTGCTCTGCCTTTGCAATATTTGGTATCATAGGCATGGCTGATACAATAACCGCCGCCGATAATACCATTGAAATAATTTTACTCTTTTTCATATATTTCTCCTTTCCGTTATATCGAACATTATATTCATACTTGAATTATAGCACTTTCTATGTTATAATGATAGTCATATTAAATAAAAAAGTAGTCAAAAAGTGTACAACAAGGAGATGGTTGCAGTGCTTCCTTTATACGAAATCCGCCCGACAGATTTAACGGTTATACGAAACGGGTATGATTTGAATTTTCCGCTTCATATACACAAATATGTTGAAATAATATATGTATATAAAGGAGAACAGAAATTTTCAACGGAAAACAAAGCTTATAAAATAAATGAGGGAGATGCTGCCATTATATTCCCTGATACCATTCATTCGTATGACGGTTCAGGAAATAAAGGCTCTGATGTTTTGATTATCCTATGCGCACCAAAGCTTTTCGGGACACTTTTCCCGGACCTTAATAAGCTTCGTATTAAAAATCCTGTTATAGACAGCGCTTTTATACATGATAAGCTAAAAACAGCATTTTCTATGATAGACAAAGATGAGGATTTTACGCCAAAATTTACATGGACATGTGTTATTATGTCATATTTAATGGAAATTATAAAGCCTGTTCAAGCTGATAAAATACCTGTAAGCGATATAACCTATAAAATTATTCAGTACATAGAGGAACATTTTACAGAAAATATAACAAGAGAAACGCTGGCGAAGCAATTTAATGTAAGCGAATGTTATATTTCAAAAATTTTTGCAAACAAATTGAAAACGAATTTAAGAAATTATCTTGGGCTTATACGCGTTGAATATGCGTCAAAGCTTATAAGAAGTACAGACGAAACCTTTGTTGTAATAAGTCAGCTTGCGGGATTTGAAAGCCTTAGAACATTTAACCGAATGTTTCACAGCGTTTACGGCATATCGCCGCGCGAATACAAAAGCAACATAATTAAAAAATAAAATGAAAAAAATCCAACAGTTTAAAGCTGTTGGATTTCTATTATTCAAGACCATACCTTGGGATAGACAAAGCACAGCCTTAAATTTTTAATTATTCAGCGTCTTCTGCTGGAGTTTCCTCAGAAGTTGTTTCTTCAACAGTTTCCTCTGCCGGAGCTTTCTCAGCTGCAGGTTCTTCAACTGCTTCCTCTGCCGGAACTTCTTCCGCCTCAGCAGGTTCAATTTCTATAGCTTCCTCAACTTCAACTTCAGGGTCTGTTGAATAAACAAGAGCCTCTGCCTTTTGAGGAATTGATTCCTCAGCAACATCTTCTTCCTCTTCCTTTTCGGGAACAGGGATAAGAGCACGGATTGAAAGGCTAATCTTCTTGTCCTCCCAATTTATATCCGTAATTTTTGCTTCAACTTCTTCGCCGATTGTAAGAACATCTTCAGGCTTTACAATTCTTCTGTCAGCAATCTGTGAAATATGAATAAGACCGTCAACATTAGGAATAATTTCAGCAAATGCGCCAAAAGGCATCATGCGTACAATTTTACATTTTACAACATCGCCTACATTAAGCTTTGACTGAGCAATTACCCACGGATTATCCTCAACCTTCTTGAAGCCCAAAGAAATCTTCTTTGTTTCAGTGTTAAGGTCTTTAATATAAACATCAAGAACATCGCCTTCTTTTACAACCTCTGACGGGTGTTTAATCTTGCTCCATGAAAGCTCGCTTATATGAACAAGACCGTCTACGCCGCCTATGTCAACAAAAGCTCCGAAGGATGTAAGAGATTTAACCGTACCTTGGTATCTCTTGCCTACCTCCGCGTCAGCCCAGAACTTATCTTCTCTTTCTTTTCTTGCAGCCTCTAATAAAACTCTTACTGAACCGATAACACGTTTTCTTCTGTCATCAATCTCAATAATCTTATACTTTACTGTTGTGCCTACAAGACTCTGAAGGTCTTGAACAAATCGTTCAGATGCCTGACGCGCCGGAATAAATACCTGCGAACCGTCTGTCAAAGCGATTACGCCGCCCTTTACAGCCCTTACTATTTTTCCTTCCAAAATTTCTTCGGATTCATAAGCCGCTTTGATTTTGTTCCAGCTCTCCATAGCTACCAATTTTTTTCTTGATAAAACTACTTTTCCCTCAGCATCGTTTACTCCAACAACGTAAACCTTGATTGTTTCGCCTTCTTTTACAATATCAGACGGCTTAAGTGACGGGTCATCTGTTAATTGATCTGCTGCGAGCTGTCCGTTATACTTGAAACCGCCTAAATCAACGATAACCTCATTATTACGTACCTCGACAACAGTTCCATCAATAATGTCCCCATTGTTAAGAGTCTTTGAACCGTATTGCTCAAACAGCTCGGCAAAGTTCTCTTCATTTTGTAAATTTTCACTCATAGCCTTTACTACCTCCTCGATAATACCCCCGGGCGTTGATGCGCCGGCAGTAATACCTAATTTATTATATGCTGCCCGAGGTAAATCCTCAAGCGTTTCAACATGATAGGTTTTGGGACAGTTAGACTTTGCAATTTCATAAAGCTTACGCGTGTTGGAACTTTCACGTCCGCCGATGACTATCATCATATCAGAAACCTTGGAAAGCCTGTCCGACTCCTTCTGCCTATCCTTTGTCGCACTACATATTGTATCAAATATTAGGGTACTTTTGCAAGCTTTTTTTATATTTTGTACGATTTGCCCAAAATTTTCTTTATTTATTGTGGTTTGTGCTACAATACAAAGCGGTTTTTGGGTTAAATTTTCATCAATCTGTGAATTTTTATCTAAAATTATTTCGGCACTGTTTTCACACCAACCGTTAATACCTATTACTTCGGGATGATTTTTGTCGCCTGCAATTATAATTTTATATCCCTTATTATAGTGCTCTTCAACAATTTTATGTATTTTTGCAACAAAAGGACATGTCAGGTCGATATATTTTCTTCCGCCTATTTCTTCATATACGTCTTTTCCTACGCCGTGGGCACGAATAACAATTGTATATTCATCAGGAATATCCTTTACATTATCATACGAAAAAACACCCTTTGCCGCTAAATCGTCAAGCACCTGCCTGTTGTGTATCAATGCGCCGATTGTCGCTATTTTTTCGCCGTTTTTAAGCGCGTCATAAACTCCGTCCACCGCGCGCTTTACGCCATAACAAAATCCTGCTGTTTTTGCAACCTCAATCATCTATTGCCAGTCCTCTCACTTTATCAAGCACCTCATCGGCAAGTATCTGCATTTTCTCAGCGTCCATTTTTTTGCCGTAATATTCTTCAAAGGTAATAGGTTCGCCGTATGTAACAGTAATTTTATTTGTCCATCGGTATTTTCCTGAAATGCATACCGGTACAATAGGAACTTCCGCATGACATGCCAAAAGTACTGCGCCGGGCTTTGCTTTTACCTGCTGTTTGCCCTTTCTTATGCGGCTTCCTTCGGGGAATATTACCATAGCTTCTCCATTCTTTAAAAGCTGAAACGCTGTTTTTAATGAAGCTACATCTCTCGTCCCCCTGCTTATCGGGAACGCTCCGAGATGTTTTATAAGCCAGCCGAAAAGCGGTTTTTTAAAAAGCTCGGCTTTTGCCATAAAGCGAAGCTTTCTCTTACATGTAATTCCAATCATGACAGGGTCGCGGTTACTGCGGTGATTTGCCGCAAGAATAACTCCGTTTTCCTGAGGAATATTTTCAACATTTCTGCCCTCTATTTTGAAAAAACATCTGAGCACCGCAGAAACTATAATTAAAGCTATTTTATAAAGCATACTACCCCTCCATATAAGCCTTTGCAAGCTCTAAAATTTTTTGTACCGCTTCATTAAATGATAAGCAGGTTGTATCGACAAGCACCGCATCTTCCGTTTGTTTTAATGGCGAAACTGCTCGTGTGCTGTCGTTTTTATCACGGTATTCTATATCCTTCTTTATTTTTTCTATATCGCATTCAACGCCTTTTTCAGTAAGCTCCTTAAAACGGCGCTCAGCTCGTTCTTCAACGGAAGCTGTTAAAAATATTTTTATTTGAGCGTCAGGAAGAACACACGAACAAATATCTCTTCCATCCATAATTACGTTGTCGTTTTCAGCCATTTTTCTCTGCATATCAACAAGCTTAGTGCGAACCTCGGGAATAACGGCTACATTTGAAGCACCGACTGAAACATCTTCCCGGCGAATATCCGTTGTAACATCACTGCCGTTTAAATATATTGCCTGACCATCAGATACGTGCTTTATCTCAATATTTATTTCATCAAGCTTTTTTATAACCGATTTTATGTCTGTTGTATCAATTCCGCATTGTATCGCATATAAAGCGACCGCGCGGTACATTGCGCCCGTGTCTATATAAACAAATCCAAGCTCCCGCGACACCGCTTTTGAAACCGAGCTTTTTCCTGCTCCAGCGGGACCGTCGACTGCGATTGAAATATATTTCATATAACCGTTGCCCCCTTTCATAAGTTCAAAGTATCCCCTTTATTTTTCTGCTAAATCAGGTCTCAGTACCTTTGCTCCTCTAAGATATACGTGGTTTATTTCTTCTTTTGTCTTATCTGTGTTAATATGTATCATAATTCTTATACATTTTTCAAGGCTGTTATCAATTTTAGGAGCAGCCATATCAAGAAGCGGAACAAAGGTAAGTCCCATTTCTCTTGCCGCCGCTGCGGGGAAAACCGCAGTTAAATCTGAGGTTATAGTAAAAATAATTGAAATCGAATCTGCGCGCTTTAAATCATTCTTTTCCTCAATTACGCTCAAAAGTTCAAGTGTAGCGTCAATTATCGCCTCTCTTGTATTTTCTTCAGCGGTTGTTGCGCCGCGTATTGCTCTTACTGCCATTGCTTTTCTCCTTTTTTGTAATATTTTGTTATACTGCTCTATGCCCCATGCCTATTGCAACATCATTCAAATTTAATAATCCGATAGCTATAAATATGCATACGCTTACATGAGAACCGTTTCTTGCAATTCCAATTTTCCCGCCTAAATTCAAGCCTACGCACTTATTCACAATCTGCTGGAGCGCCTCATGAGCCGCGCCTGCAACCGCGCCTTCTTCTGCGTGGCTTTCACCAATTACGCCCTCGCGCCGCGCGGCTACTACAGACCTTTCAAGAATTTTCGGAACGGCAGTAGCAAATTCACTTCCAAAATCTATTGCCACGGCTTTTATCCCCTTATCTGAAAACATCGATTTAAATTCGGCTTCTTCTTGTCTGTCATCGGACAATGCCATTTTGATTGCCGCTTTACATATTTCCTTGCTTCCCAAATCCATAATTATACCTCTCATTCTGCTGCATTCAGTCCTGCGAGATACCCCGTAGACCATGCCGCCTGTAAATTATAACCGCCTGTGTAGCCGTCAATATCTATTACCTCTCCTGCAAAATACAGCCCGTAAATCAGCTTTGACTGCATACTTGACGGGTTTATTTCACTTGTTTTTACACCGCCTGATGTGACGATAGCCTCTTCAATAGGACGAAAGCCCTTAAATGTAAGCGGTAAACGCTTTAAAAGCTCTGTTATTGTTTGTCTTTCCGCTTTTGTAACCGTACCTGTTATTTTATGCTCGTCAAGTCCTGACAAGCTTATAATAACGGGAATTAAAGCCTTTGGCAGTAAATCTTTCAAGCCATGCAGCAAATGTTTTTTGGAATAGCTTTGAAAATCTCTTATGAGCCTTGTATCAAGCTGTTCCTCGCTTAACGCCGGTTTTAAATCAATTTCTATTTTGTATCTCTTGTCCGCATTAAGATGTGACGACATTGATAATATTATAGGTCCCGAAATGCCAAAATGCGTAAAAAGCATTTCTCCGAAATCTGAATAAATTTTTTTTTCTTTTTCGTCATACGCCGACGCTATAACATTTTTTAGAGACAGCCCCATTAGCGCTCTTGCCCATTTTTCCTCAATTTCTATTGGGACGAGCGATGGTTTTAATTCCGTAACTGTATGCCCTGCCTGACGAGCCAATGTGTAGCCGTCACCTGTTGAGCCTGTTTTGGGATATGATTTACCGCCTGTGCATATTATGACGCTGTTTCCGTAAACATTGCCTTTTTCAGTCACAACGCCTTTTATCTTGTTGTTTTCAATAATCAGCTTTTTCACTCTTGCATGCATAAGTTTTACATTCGGCTTAAGCGCAAAAGATTTGAGTGCATTCACAACATCGGAAGCTTTATCGCTTACAGGAAATATTCTGCCTCCGCGTTCTGCTTTTGTTTCAACTCCGTAATCATTTAATAACTTTATAATATCGTCATTTGTAAATGAATACAGAGCAGAATATAAAAATTTATTATTTTTCGGATACTGCGGTATAAAATCGCCAATATCCGCCGCATTTGTTATATTGCAGCGTCCCTTGCCTGTTATAAGCAGCTTTTTGCCTATTATATCATTACGCTCAATTAAAATTACTTTGTCAGCTGTTTTTGCAGCTGTTCCGCAGGCAATAAGCCCCGCAGCGCCTGCGCCTATTACTATTACAGTATTCATCTTCTGTCCCCCGTTATCCGGCTTGATTCCATGACGCGCAGTTTCTATAAAATGTACCGACACTTGGCGCTATTCCTGTTTTAATTTTTGAGCTTGACAGTACGCAATCCTCTTTAAAGTACAGAGGTGTAAACGGCATATCACGCAAAAGGACGCCTGCAAGCTGTGACATCAGAAGCTTTTGTTCCTCCTCGTTTGCTGTCATTCCTAACTGCGCAAGAAGTGTGTCAACATCGCCGTTTCTGTATGAAAAATAATTTGTGTATGGATTGATAAGCGAAGATAAATCCATATTGCTCTGTATTTGAGCTTCTCCTATAAACATATCAAAATCGCGAGACTCAATTCTTGAAAGATATTTATCGGTCATTTCTGCTTCAACAGTGACATTTATGCCGAATTTCTTGAAATACTCCGATATTTTTCTCGCAGCCGCAAGCTTATCCGAGCTCTGAGAATCCGTCAGCAGCTTCAAATTAAGCGTTTGTGATGTTCCACCGTCATTACGCGCATAAGTTCCTGAAGAATTTAGTTCCCATTTATCATTTTTTAAATGGTCAACAGCCGAAATCTCGTCCGCCCCAAAGGAGGTTCTGCCGGTACAGTATAAATAAGATGAAGGATTTATCGGCACGTCCACCGGAGTTCCGTGTGAATAAATAACGGAGCTTACAATATCCTCTTTATTTATAAATTCAGAAAGACCTATTCTTGTTTCAACTCCCGAAAGCTTTGGAACATTGAGGTTATAGCCCAGATAAATAAGTTTATTTGAATTAAATTTATTTATCGTTACTCCGCCTTTTGGCATATACTGAGTTAAATCAACCATACTGCTTGTTATAACGTCAATTTCACTTGCCTCAAACATAGAACAGTATTTATCCCTGTCGGGAATAAACACTATAAAAGCCTTGTCGGCAGCAGGTCTGCCGTCGCGATACTCCTCATTCGCGCTGAACTGCATTTTATCGGTACTCAGTTTTCCGTCAAATTTAAACGGACCTGTTCCGACAGGAGTATAAACACTGCTTTTATTCATAGTCGTCTGATATTTCATAATAGGAAATGTCAGCAGATTTACAAAATTCAAAACAGGAGCTTTAAGCGTGATTTCAAGCTGATAATCATCAAGTATCCTGTAATCGGCAACATTGATAAGGCTATTGGTATAGGTTGTTGAACCGTTTCGTATTGCCTTAAAGGTATATGCCGCATCATAAGCGTTAAAATCAGAGCCGTCGTGCCATTTTATTCCCTGTTTTAAATTGATGGTAATTTTTCTTCCGTCAGGAGACAGAGCATAATCCTCGGCTAAAACAGGCTGGGTACGCAAATTTTCGTCTACCGTAAAAAGAGGCTCATAGACAAACTGCATTGCCTCTCTCACCGTTTGAGATTCTGTTGTAAGAGGGTTAAATGTATCAAAATCAATAACACCTACATTTATACAATTTGATACATTTCCTTCAGCATTTTGATTTTCTTCAGTATTCGGCTCCTGTTCTGCCGAAAAAACTTCTTTTATGCTGCTTACCGCATTATCTATATAATCGCAGCCTGCAAAGGTCATCACCATCGCAGACACGAGTAAAGAAATCAATATTTTTTTCATTTCCATTCTCCGTTATTTAAGCTGTAAAAACGCGCCGAGATTTCCGCGTTTTCCATTCGTTTTTCTGTGTGAAAACAGCAAATCGCTGTTACAGTATGTGCAAATTCCGCAATCGTCAATATTATTTTCTGATATTCCTGCTTCTAAAAATTGCTTTTTTATCGCCTTTTGCATATTTACATGATATTTTTCTCCGTACTTTACGGCTGTGTCATCTCCGAATTCTTTTATAAATATCTCGGCAACATCATCTCCTACCTCAAAATGCTCTTCCTGAATTGAAGGTCCGATCGCAGTCAAAATATCATCCGTTTTACTTCCATAGTCGCTAATCATTTTTTCAATTGTCTTTTGACCAATCCGCTTTACTGTCCCTTTCCATCCCGAATGAGCAAGTGCGATTACGCCTAAACGCTTATCAAGAAAAAACAATGGTACACAGTCAGCAAAAAGCGTTACAAGAGGAATTTCCGGTTTATCTGTTATAAGCGCGTCAACGCTCGTAAACTCGTTTTCACGTGTTATGCCGTTTCCGCAGTCGGCGTCAGACGCGGTGTAAATAATATCCTCATGCACCTGCTTTGATAAAACGAGCCTTTGTACGTCCATTCCAAGCGTATCGGATATAATTTCATAATTTTTAAGCACATTATCACGCAAATCATCGCAGTTAAAGCGCAAATTCATACTTTTATATACACCGCCGCTCACTCCGCCTTCGCGAGTTGAAAAACCGTGCTTAACAAGCCCTGTTTCTTCAAATGATGAGATTGTATAGTATTTTACACCGTTTTTATTATTTAAAATAAACATTGTTACCTCATTTTAAAATAATTATATACTGCCTCTGCGGACTTCCTATCCATTTCTTTAACCATTAACAGTTCGTCAATATCCGCTTCTTTTATTTTATCAACAGAACCGAAGTAAGTCAATAGGGCTTTTCGTCTTTTTTTGCCAATTCCGGAAATTTTATCAAGCTCTGACTCAATTTTACCATGAAGCTTTCTGTGATATTCAATAGCAGTCTTATGAACCTCGTCCTGGATAAAAGTAATAAGCTTGAATATCGCGCTTGAAGGACTTATTTCTATTTCTCCGCTTTTGGATATAAGACCTCGTGTTCTGTGCTTGTTATTTTTTACCATGCCAAACAGCGGAATATCATATTCCATCATATCCATAAGCTCAGAAATTACGCTTACATGTCCCTTTCCGCCGTCAAGAAGAATTAAATCCGGAAGCGGAAGAAATTTTGCGTCTTTTCTGCTTAGCCTACCCTGTTTTATCTCTTCCTCCTCGTCAAGAGCGTGACGAAAACGCCTGTAAATTACTTCTTTCATTGAAGCGTAATCGTCTGCTCCCTCAAAGGATTTGATTTTAAATATCCTGTATTTTCTTTTAGCCGGTTTACCATTTTCAAAAACGACCATACCCGCTACATTGTCCGCGCCGCTGATATTTGAAATATCATAAGCTTCAATGCGGTTTGGCATTATATCAAGCCCTAAAGTGTCTTTTAGAGCTTCAAGAATTGTATTCTTTTCGCGCTCCTTCATTACTCTGATTTTGTAATTATCAAGCGCCATATCGGCATTTTTTTTAACCATTTTAACGATTTTAAGCTTTTCGCCGCGTTTCGGAGATGAAATAGTTACCTTTTTATGCTTTTTTGACCTGAGCCATTCGG
>CAYUSE010000022.1:0-14996 GCA_964447095.1 uncultured Lachnospiraceae bacterium
GTTTATCGCTTCTTCCCTCGCTCGCTCTTGAAAGCTGTGACAGAGAGATATCAGGAATATCAAGCTCCTTCGATAAAATTTTAAGCGAACGGGTAATCTCGGAAATTTCCTGCTGACGGCTTTCCGTTCTGCCGCTCGACTGCATAAGCTGTAAGTAGTCGATTACCACCAGCGCAAGATTTCTCGTTTGTTTTAAACGTCTGCATTTTGCACGTATCTGTGACACCGTAACAGATGCGGTATCATCAATATATATAGGCGCACTTGCGACCTTATCTACAATCTCGCCGATTTTTTCCCAATCATCCGCGTTTATTTCTCCGTTTCTAACCTTACCTGTGTTTACTCTCGATTGAGAACAAATTATACGATTTACAATCTGTTCCTTAGGCATTTCAAGGTTAAAAATAGCAATCGTTTTTTTATCGTTTATCGCAATATGTTCAGCAATATTTACGGCAAATGTCGATTTACCCATACCGGGACGTCCCGCGATAAGTATAAGCTCGCCTCCGTGAAAACCGCCCGTCCGGCGGTTAAGCTCGTCAAAGCCCGTGGCAAGTCCCGTAATTCCGCCTTTATTCTGAGAATTTTCAACCATTGTCTGATAGCTTCCAAGAAGTACATCGCTTATCGGGACAATATCATTGCTTTCTCTTGAAGATGCAACATCAAAAATAAGCTGTTCGGATTGCTCCAGAACTCTGTCAACCTTGTCATCCTCGCCATAAGCCATGTCAGAAATAACCCCGGCGCTTTTTATAAGATTTCTTAAAACAGCTTTTTCTTTGATTATATTTGCGTAATACGCTGTATGGCGCGTTGTCGGGACATTGGATGCAATATTCCTTAAATAGTCAAGCCCGCCTACCGCATCAAGCTTATCCTGACGGTTAAGCCTGTTTGAAACGGTAATAAAATCAATCGGACTGTTCTCATTGAATAATTCAGATATAACCGCAAAAATATCACGATTTGCGGAAAAATAAAAATCATCGGCTTTGACAATTTCCATTGCCGCAGCTACGCTTTGCGAGTCAGTAAGCGAGCTTCCGATAACTGCCTGTTCAGCTTCTCTGCTGTACGGCATTTCTCTGCCCATAATATCTATGTTATTTTCCGCCATACAGCTTCACCTCCAAAAAATTATGCTTCCTTAACCACAACCTTCAATTTACCTGTAATTCCTGTATATAGTTTTACATCAATCTCTGTTGTTCCGAGTGTTTTAATACCTCCGTCAGGCATAACAAATTTCTTTTTGTCAAGCTTTATATGATGCTGATTTGTAAGCGCCTCCGATACGTCCTTTGATGTGATAGAACCAAACAATTTGCCGTTATCGCCTGCTTTTGCCGTAAGAACAACTTCAATTTCTTTCATTCTCTCCGAGATTTCATTTGCTTCTTTCTTCTCGGTCTGAATTTTATACTCAAGCGATTCTGCTTTTCCCTTCATTACATTGATATTTTCCTTTGTAGCTTCCTTGGCAAGACCACGCGGCAAAAGGTAATTTCTTGCGTATCCGTCCGATACATTTACCATTTGTCCTTTTTTGCCCTGACCCTTGATGTCTTGATTTAAAATTACCTGCATTTTTTCATCCTCCTGTTATTTATTGTCACTTAAATAGCGTTTTACCGCTTCCTTAATCTCCTCAACAGCAGCGTCAACGCTCTTATCCTTTAACTGCGCGCCCGCAACTGTACTGTGACCGCCTCCTCCGAGCTCCTCCATAATAAGCTGTACATTTATATCACCGAGTGACCGCGCACTGACGCATGCATTTCCGTCAAGCGGATATACCACAAGCGAAGCTCTGACATTATTGATGTTTAACATTTCATCAGCCGCCTGCGATGCCACGACCTTAATATTTGGAATCTTGGTATAGCATCTTGCTATTGCTATATCAGGCGTTATTTCCTCTGCTGTCTTTACTATATCAACCTTATGGTCATAATCGGTTTTATTTACATTAAACAGCTTTTTAACCGCTATTGTATCAAGCCCCAGACGTCTTAAATATGACGCTGCTTCAAATGTTCTTACTCCTGTTTTTACAATAAAGTTTTTAGTGTCCATCAAAATACCTGTGTAAAGGCATTCTGCCTCGGTCGTAGTAAGCTTATCGCCCACATTCATGTATTCAAGCAATTCCGTTGCCATTTCACATGTTGATGAAGCATAGGGTTCATGATATATAAGCGAGCAATGCGTCAAAAATTCAGTCGAACGGCGGTGATGGTCTATAAGTATTACTTTAATTGCTTTTTCAGCAAGCTGCGGCGAGGGCAGCATTGACGGACGATGCGTGTCAAGAACAACAACAAGCGTATCATCCGTAAACAATTCCCAAACCGCATTCATATCAATAAACATACGAGAATATTCTTCATTCTGGCGTAAATCATCATAAAGCTTTTTTACTGCGGGTGAGTTATTATCATACACGATATACGGCATTTTGCCAAGCTCACGAACCGCTCTTTGCAATCCCATCGCCGCGCCGAAGCAATCGTAATCCGCACCGCTGTGTCCCATAAATATAACCTTATCCGAATTTTTTATAAAGTCTCTCATAGCAAGCGCTACCGCTCGTGTTTTCACTCTTGTACTCTTCTCGTATTCGCGCGTTTTGCCGCCGAAGAACCGATACTGCGTATCATCCTTGACACTTACCTGGTCGCCTCCGCGTCCAAGCGCCAAATCAAGCGCGCTTCTTGCATAAGCGTCATTTTCTGATAAACGTCCGCCTGTGCCTATACCGATACTTGTGCTGACAGGTTGTTTTATTTGCTCGCCGACTGCGCGGATTTTATCAAGTATTTCAAATTTATCGTCAATATATTTCTGAAGATACTGATGCTCAAAAAATATAAAATATCTGTCGCGGTCAATCTTTTTAACAAGCGCTTTTGATTTTCCTGCCCATTCATTTATTATTCCGCGAACATTTGCCGCAAGAATTTGATGTTCGTTATCACCGATACGCTGTAAAACATCATCATAGTTATCAATATTGAGTACTGCAACATCCGTTTTTTCGCTTTCATAAAGCTCCCGAATTTCATTTTCAGCACTCTTATCAATAAAATAAAGATACACAGAAAATTTATCCTCTTCTTTTGCAAGAGTTTCTCTGTCCTTTATAACACGGCATTTTACATTATACTGCTTGCTGCCAAGTTCAATTTCACGGTCTGAGTTGTCGCCCGCTTTCAGCACCTCTCCCCATCTTATAGCCGGAATAATACTTTCAAGCATAACCCCAAAAAGATTTTTATTCTCAAAGAGCTCTGAAAAACGCTCGTTATACCATCTTATTGAGCCATCTATATATGCGACTGCCATAGGAATGGGAAAGCTTGAAATGACATTTACGGAAACATCATCATTTTCTTCCGTAATAATACTTAAAAATTCATTATCCTTCCGTTTTTGCGCGGCACTCACGAATATAGATAAACCTAACATTACAATGCCTGCCGACATTATAGGTATTCCAATTAACATGCTGTCATACGTTATGCAAAAAATACCCGCAGCTATGAGCAGCAGCGCGGATATAAACGCAAGCGTTTTACAACATCCGACTATTTGTGAATAATGTTTTTTCATTCATATCCTCCAAAAGCTGTTTAACGGCTTCCCATGTACTTTTTAAGCTCCGACATATCCGAAAATGCAACCTCAAGCTCATGACCGTTTTCCTCTGCTATTGAGAGCAAATCCTTAATCTTTCCGTCAATTCCCTTATATGTAAGTCCAAGCCTTCTGGCCAAAATATAGTCCATGGCTATAATCGTGGCAATACTGTTTGATACATTTTCGTATTCCCCGACCTCGTCATAATCGGCAAGCGCTCTGTAAAGAGCGGCCACTTCCGATAAAATCTCACTTTTTATTGTGTCTATTGCTTTTATATTTGTTGAAATTTCCATTTTGATGTCCTCCTGAGATGTCTTTCCTTAAATGATAAAATTAAATGTTTTCCGCAATTAGCCGAGCCATTTTTTTACAGCCGACTTTTGTCATTCCGTCAGACATAATGTCTGTCGTTCTGTAATTTTGATTAAGCACTTTGTCAACAGCATCATTTATTGCTTTTGCTTCTTTCGAAAGTCCAAATGACATTTCAAGCATCATAGCAGCCGATACAATAGTCGCAATCGGATTTGCTATATCTTGTCCCGCAATATCGGGAGCGCTGCCGTGGATAGGCTCATACATACCGCATTTTGTCGCACCAAGCGAAGCTGACGGAAGCATTCCGATTGAGCCTGCAATCGCGCTTGACAAATCCGATAAAATATCGCCAAAAATATTTGATGTTACAATAACGTCAAACTGAGCGGGATTTATTGCAAGCTGCATAGCTGCATTGTCAACATACATGTGTGTAAGCGTTACCCCGGGGTAATCCTTTGCCAGTTCCTCCATTGTCGCGCGCCAGAGACGTGATGACTGCAATACATTAGCCTTATCAACCGATACAACTCGTTTACTGCGAAGCATTGCCGTTTCAAATGCTATTTTGCCTATTCTTTGTACTTCTTCAACGCTGTAGCGTTCTTCATCAGATGCCCAGTCCTCTCCCTTATCACGCTTTCCGAAGTAAATTCCGCCCGTCAGCTCGCGTACAACCATTACGTCAAGCCCGTTTTCAAGCTTTTCGTCCTTTAACGGCGACGCATCTTTAAGCTGCGGCTTCAAAATTGACGGACGCAGGTTTGAATAAAGTCCCAAAGCTTTTCTTATACCCAAAAGCCCTTTTTCCGGTCTGTTTTCGGGCGGCTGGCTGTCCCATTTCGGTCCGCCGACAGCTCCCAAAAGCACACTGTCTGACTTTTTGCATATATCAATCGTTTCCTGCGGAAGCGGTACGCCGTATTTGTCAATCGCGCAACCGCCCATATAAACCTCGGTGTAATTGAATTTGTGTCCGTATTTTTTACTTATCGCGTCAAGCACGGTTACCGCGCCGTCCACGATTTCGGGACCTATTCCGTCGCCTTTGATTAAAGCAATGTTGAATTCTGCCATTTGTATTCCTCTTTTCCTTATTTTAACAATTGTAATAAATCGTTAAATATTTCCCTTTTTAATATACTCTACCAAACCGCCGGCATTTATAATTCCCTGCATAAATTCGGGGAATGCGACCGCCTGATAGGTCTTGTTTTTCGTCTTATTGGTAATTACGCCCGTGTCAAAATCGACCTCGACTTCATTCCCCTCGTCAATATCTGCTGACGCTTCGGCGCACTCCAAAATCGGAAGTCCGATATTTATTGAGTTTCTATAGAAAATTCTTGCAAAATCTTTTGCTATAACGCAGGAAATTCCGCTTGCCTTAATTGCGATAGGCGCATGCTCACGAGACGAACCACAGCCAAAGTTTGCGCCGCCGACCATAATATCTCCCTTATGTACTTTATTTATAAAGTCCTTGTCAATATCCTCCATACAGTGCTTTGCAAGCTCGTCAGGGTCTGATGTTATAAGATGTCTTGCCGGAATTATTACATCAGTATCAATATTGTCTCCGTATTTTATTACTTTTCCGTTTGCTTTCATTTTACATTACCTCCTCGGGAGCAGTTATCTTTCCTGTGAGCGCACTTGCTGCCGCAACCTCGGGGCTTGCAAGATAAACCTCGCTTTCGATATGGCCCATACGTCCCAAAAAGTTTCGGTTGGTTGTTGAAACGCAGCGTTCGCCCTCGGCTAAAATTCCCATGTGTCCTCCAAGACACGGTCCGCAGGTCGGCGCGGAAATAACGCAGCCTGCTTCAACAAGAGCTGACAATGTTCCGTCCTTTAACGCTTCAAGATAAACTGACTGTGTCGCGGGAAATACAATTGTTCTTATTCCCTTTCTCACGTGCTTGCCCTTTAGGATCTCCGCAGCGCGTCTTAAATCGGAAATTCGTCCGTTTGTACATGAGCCGATAACAACCTGGTCGATTTTCACGTCACCCCAATTATCGGGAGTTCTCGCATTCTCGGGAAGATGCGGAAACGCTACGGTATGCGGAACCTTTGACAAATCAATATCAATCGTCTTTACGTATTCCGCGTCAGCATCGGCAGTGAATACCTTATATTCTCTGTCCGTTCTGCCCTTCATGTACTCAATAGTAAGGTCGTCCACCTCAAAAATACCGTTCTTCGCGCCTGCTTCAATAGCCATATTCGCAATTGTGAAACGGTCGTCCATAGTAAGCGAATGAACGCCGTCGCCCGTAAATTCCATTGACTTATAAAGCGCTCCGTCAACGCCAATCATGCCAATTATATGCAAAATCAAGTCCTTGCCGCTCGTATATTGGGGGAGCTTGCCCGTAAGATTAAACTTAATCGCCTCGGGGACTTTAAACCACGCCTTGCCCGTTGCCATTCCTGCTGCCATGTCTGTCGAGCCTACGCCGGTTGAAAACGCTCCGAGTGCGCCATAAGTACATGTATGTGAATCTGCTCCGATTACAACATCGCCGGCTATTACAAGTCCCTTTTCAGGCAACAGCGCGTGTTCAATACCAACCTCACCGACCTCAAAATAATTTAAAATATCCTGTTCATTGGCAAATTTTCTTACTTTTAGCGCTTGCTGAGCCGATTTTATGTCCTTATTCGGCGTAAAATGGTCGGGTACAAGAGCGATTTTTGCCTTATCAAATACCGACTTGCCGCCGATTTTGTCAAATTCGTTGATTGCAACAGGCGTTGTAATGTCGTTGCCTAAAACCAAGTTCAGATTTGCCATTATTAAGTCGCCCGCTTTTACGCTGTCAAGTCCTGCGGCGTTGGCAAGTATCTTCTGTGTCATTGTCATAGCCATAATTTTCACCTCGTTAATTTCATTATGCTCCTAAAATTTCCGATTTTTGGTGCATTATATGATGATTATACTACATTTTTACCAATTTGTAAATACTTTTTTTATCTGTCTTTTATTTCCGTCATTATAACGCCCGTCAAAATCATAAAACCTCCTATAAGCTGCCATGCTCCGACAATTTCACCTAAAAACACCGCTCCGCAGGCAATGCTTGTAATTGGCTCAAAGGTTGATAAAATCCCTGCCGTTGACGCGCCTTCCTGCCGTACTCCTACCTGAAAAAGCGGAATTGCCAAAATCGTAACCGCAAATGAAATTAAAATCGAATACGCCCATGCTTTCGGCGACAAATTAAAGCTTATTTCGTGAATGAGCAGCCCGAATAAAAGTGTTGAAATACTCATTATTATAAGATAATAAAATGTAAGCTTTAAATAATCCATGCTGTCAAGTCCCGATTGCTCTATATAAATAACATAAAAGCTGTAAAAAATGCCCGATAAAAGCGCGAGAATTATACCTAAAGTGTTGGATGATTTTGAAATATCAACAAATAAAAATATGCCTATTGTAACAAGAATTACAGCCGAAAGTTTTATTTTTGTCATCTTTTCATGAAATAAAAAGGATGACGCGATAACAATAATAAGCGGATAAATAAAATGCAGCGTTGTCGCAAGCCCCGCAGAGATATAGCTATAGGACATATATAGAAGTATCATCGGAACCGCGCCTCCGAAAATGCTTAATATCGTAACACTTTTCATCTCGCGTTTTGTAAGCCGCAGTGATTTTTTATCAGCTTTTATCATTACATAAAGAAGCGGCACACACAAAGATGCGCGCAAAAAAGTAAGCGTTATACCGTTTGCGCCGCCTTCATAAGTGACTTTTGCCAAAATTGGTGCAAGTCCGTATATAAACGCCGATATAAGCAAGCATATTTTTCCTTTATTTTTCATTATAAAATCACCCGCTTAAATGAATAAGCGGGTAGTTAAATTATAGATTTTCAAGCTCGCTCATCCATAAATTTGATGAGGCATCGCTTGGCATACGCCAATCGCCTCTTGGTGAAAGAGCTACAGAACCGACCTTGGGACCGTCCGGCAGACACGAGCGTTTAAACTGCTGAGAAAAAAATCGTCTGTAAAAGGTTTTTAGCCATTCCTTAATGAAATTGCTGTCGTACACGCCGTCAAACGCGATATTCGCAAGCCGGAAAATCTTCCGGGGACGCATGCCGAAGCGTATCATATAGTACAGGAAAAAGTCGTGCAGTTCATAAGGTCCTACGATTTTTTCGGTTTTTTGTGAGATTTCGCCGTCCTTCGGCGGCAAAAGCTCGGGGCTTACGGGCGTGTCGAGAATATCCCTCAATGTCTTTTCCAGCACATCATTGTCCGTTCTCCTCGCCTCGTAATCCACAAGATAGCGTATCAGGGTTTTGGGAACGCCCGCATTTACACCGTACATTGATATATGGTCACCGTTATATGTTGCCCAGCCAAGAGCCAGCTCCGACATATCGCCCGTGCCTATGACAAGTCCGCCCGTCTGATTTGCAATATCCAT
This sequence comes from uncultured Lachnospiraceae bacterium, assembly GCA_964447095.1. Classification (GTDB taxonomy): domain Bacteria; phylum Bacillota; class Clostridia; order UBA1381; family UBA1381; genus JALEPO01. The sequence goes on from CAYUSE010000022.1 coordinate 8,420, forward strand.
AAGAACCTGCGTGCGTTCCCTTGCCTGAGAATTTTCATAAGTCACGTCATAGTTGTTTTCATCATGCCCAATATCTTTAAAATGCTGCATTACAGCGTCCCTGATATTGATTTCACGAAGCGTCACGCCAAGCGAATTTGCAAAATTCACTGAATTATTATAAGTTCTGCTCGTTGTTCCGAAGCATGGCATTGTAACGGCTATAATATCTTTTCTGTCTTTTTTGAGGCTGTCAAACGCTCTTACGGCAACAAGCAGCGCAAGAGTGGAATCAAGTCCGCCGCTTACTCCGACTACCGCCGTTTTCGCGTTAGTATGCTCCAGACGTTTCTTTAAGCCCATTGACTGAATAGACAGTATTTCCTCGCTTCGTTTTTCACGCTTTGTTTCGTCCTGCGGAACAAACGGAAGCTTTTCGATATGACGCGTGATTTTTGTATCGCACGCTTCAAAATCAATATCAACCGTCACATAGCCCGAATTGTCTGTTTTATATGTCGTATTCTTTCGTCTTTCTCCTACAAGTCTTTCCAAATCGAGCTCCGTATATACACATTCGTTATGAAAGCGGATGCTCCGCGCAAGAACCGTGCCGTTTTCTGCGATTATGTTATCACCCGCAAACACAAGGTCGGTTGTGGACTCTCCATAGCCCGCATCCGAATAAACATACCCCGCAAACAGTCTTGCCGACTGACTTTTCACAAGCATTTCGCGGTACTCGTCCTTTGCGATAAGCTCATTCGAAGCCGATAAATTCGCGATTACCGTCGCACCTGCCAATGCGTGAGAACACGACGGCGGATTTACCGTCCACAAGTCCTCGCAGATTTCCACCGCAAGCACAAAATCCGTCATATTTTTCGCCTTAAACAGTATTTTTGAGCCGAACGGAACCGCTTCACCGCCGATTTCTATATTCATGGGTTCAATTATACCCTCGGCAAAATGGCGCGCCTCATAAAATTCTGAATAATTAGGTATGGACAGCTTCGGAACTATGCCCTTGATTTTTCCGTTGTTTAAAACAGCGGCACAGTTATAAAGCGTCTGATTTACAACCAGCGGCAGTCCGACAACGGCTATAATATTGCCCGTGTTTTTTGCTATATTTATAAGCTCGCTTTCTGCGCTTTCAAGTAAATTCGTCTGCAAAAACAAATCGCCGCAGGTGTAGGCGGTTATGCAAAGCTCGGGGAAAACAACAAGCTTTGCGCCCTCATTTTCCGCCGTCTTTATCTGCGATATTATATTTTCGGAATTATATTTAGTGTCCCCAACCTTAATATCAACCGTTGCGGCGGCGACTTTTACGAATCCGTCTTTCATTTTAGTGTCCCTTTCCTTCGCTTTTAATCTTGTCCCAATACAGTTTCGCTGATTGTTCTGTCTTATTATCCCCAAATTCATAATATTTAGCATTTTTTATGTTATCGGGCAAATACTGCTGTTTTGTGTAATGATTGGGAAAATTATGCGGATATTTATAATCAAGCCCATGCCCGAGCTTTTTTGAGCCGCCGTAATGAGAGTCCTTCAAATGTGACGGGATTTCGCCCGTATCCGTATTTTCAATATCGTTCATTGCGGCGTCTATCGCATTGATTGCACTGTTTGATTTAGGTGCTGTCGCGAGCAGAAGAACTGCCTCTGCAAGCGGAATACGCGCCTCGGGAAAACCAAGCTGTAACGCCGCGTCAACACATGCTTTCACCGTTACAATAGCCTGCGGATATGCAAGACCAACATCCTCCGCGGCTGTAACAAGCGTCCTGCGGCAAATACTCTGCAAATCCCCCACGCTTACAAGACGTGCTAAATAATGCATAGCGGCATCGGGGTCAGAGCCTCGCATTGACTTTTGAAAAGCGCTTAATATATCATAATGACTGTCGCCGTCCTTGTCATAGCGCATAGCCTTTTTCTGCGTCGCCTGAACAGCTGTATCAAGCGTAATATGGATATTGTTTTTACTGTCAGGCTTTGCCGCCAAAAAAGAGATTTCGAGCGAATTCAAAGCTTTTCTCACATCACCGTTTGCGGTATGCGCAATATGAGTTACCGCGTCAGCGTCAACCGTCACATTATACGATTTATAATCATCCGTTTTTAGCAGTTCAACAGCGCGGTTAAGCGCATCTTCCACATCTTCGGGTTCAATCGGCAGAAACTCAAAAACCACGCTTCTTGAAAGCACAGCGTTATACACATAAAAATATGGGTTTTCCGTTGTACTTGCAATAAGCGTGATTTTTCCGTTTTCCATAAATTCCAAAAGCGACTGCTGCTGCTTTTTATTGAAATGCTGAATCTCGTCAAGATACAGCAAAACGCCGTCAGGAGCAAGGAAACTGTCAAGCGTTGACACAATATCCTTTATGTCCTGAACGGACGCATTTGTCGCGTTTAAGCGGCGCAGGGTTTTTCCTGTTTTGGACGCGATAATATTAGCGATTGTGGTTTTTCCCACACCGCTCGGTCCGTAAAAAATCATATTCGGGATTTCATTGTTTTCTATGATGTTACGAAGCAGCTTACCTTCGCCGATAAGCTGCTGCTGTCCTACTACCTCATTAAGATTTTGCGGCCGTATTCTGTCCGCAAGCGGTGTTTTGCTCATAGCTCTTTATTAACTTCCTCTATTAGTTTCTCTACTTCCTCATGCGTTACTGTCGTCATATTCGACCAGCGGCAATCGGGGATTTTTTCAAGATATTCCTTTGCGGTGCTGTAATCACCGCATTTTACGGCAATCTGAGCGCCGTGATAATACGCTTCTACAAACTGCGGATTTTGAGATATGATTTTGTCCGACAACTCCTTCGCCTTTTCGTAGTCGCCTATCTTATAATAGCAAAGCGATAAATTATCGGTAATATCTCTGTCATCACTGTTATACTCATAAGCTTCAAGACAGAATTTCAGCGCCTCATCCACAGATTCCGTGAGATATTTAAAATAACCTAACATTCCGTAAAGCGTGGTATTTTTATAATTTCCGCCGTCAAAGATTTCCTCCGCTTCTTCAAGCGCCTCGTCCATTCTGCCCTGCTTATAGTAGACCATACAGCGCTGTTGTTTGGCAAAATTCTTATCCGCAGGCTTAATTCCGCGTGTTCTGATAATGCCGTTTAATACGGTTTCCGCCAAATCCAAATCGCCCGTGCGCATCAAAACATACGCGTACGACACCCTCGTATTTACTTTTACCCTGTTTGTGTCAACCGCCTTTTTATACAAATCGCGCGACCTTTGAAAATCCGCGTTGCCAAACGCTTTTTTCGCCTGTATTTCATAGAACGACGGAATAAACGCGTACACCGCGTAAATCACGATTGCCGCCGTTACGGCAAGTCCGAGCCACAAGTTAAATTTATAGGCAAAATATACCACTACCGCAGCCAGTATCGCATAAATCAGTTTCATAATTATCTCTCTTTTCAATTAAAATTCAGCAGTTCCTACAGTTCTCGGGAACGGAAGAACATCACGGATATTTGACATACCCGTAATATACATAACAGCTCGTTCAAATCCCAGTCCAAAGCCTGCATGCTTATTTGTGCCGTATTTTCTAAGGTCAAGATACCACGAATAGTCCTCTTCCTTAAGTCCGAGTTCCTTCATGCGATTTACTAAAACATCATAATTTTCTTCTCTCTGGCTGCCGCCGATAATCTCGCCGACACCGGGTACAAGCACGTCAACCGCCGCAACAGTCTTACCGTCGGGGTTAAGCTTCATATAGAACGCCTTTATTTCTTTCGGGTAATCCGTCACCATAACGGGACGCTTAAATACCTGCTCGGTTAAGTATCTTTCATGCTCTGTCTGCAAGTCGCTGCCCCATTCAACAGGATATTCAAACTCCGACGCATGTTCCTTTAAAATATCAATAGCTTCAGTATATGTTACATGCGCAAATTTGTTGTTTACGACATTATTCAGTCTGTCGAGCAAGCCCTTATCAACAAACTGATTGAAGAACGCCATTTCCTCTGGCGCGTTTTCAAGGCAGTAGTTGATTATATACTTTAGCATATCCTCGGCAAGCTCCATATCGTCCTCCAAATCTGCGAACGCAATTTCAGGCTCAATCATCCAGAACTCAGCCGCATGACGCGTTGTGTTTGAATTTTCGGCACGGAAGGTCGGTCCGAAGGTGTACACATTTCTGAATGCCATACAATATGTTTCAACATTGAGCTGACCGCTTACCGTAAGATTTGTTTCCTTGCCGAAGAAATCCTTGCTGTAATCAATACTGCCGTCGTCATTTTTGGGAAGATTGTCAAGAGGCAGGGTCGTAATCTGGAACATTTCGCCCGCGCCCTCGCAGTCGCTTCCTGTTATAATCGGCGTATGCACATAAACAAATCCGCGTTCCTGAAAGAATTGATGAATTGCATAAGCTATCATTGAGCGTATTCTGAATACTGCCGCAAATGTATTTGTTCTCGGTCTTAAATGCGCGATTGTGCGCAGATATTCAAAGCTGTGACGCTTTTTCTGTAACGGGTAATCGGGCGTTGATTCGCCCTCAATTACCACCGCGTCAGCCTTTAATTCAAACGGCTGCTTTGCCTTGGGCGTCAATTCCAAAATGCCCGTAGCGGTAATCGCCGAGCCTACGTTCAGCTTTGCAAGCTTTCCGAAATTGTCAAGCTTACTTTCCTCAATTATAATCTGAAGATTTTTGAAGAAGCTTCCGTCGTTAAGCTCTACAAATCCGAAGTTCTTCGATACTCTTATCGTTCTTATCCAGCCCGAAACCGTAATTTCCTTGCCGCCGTAGTTTTCTGTTTCTCTGAATAGCTTTTTTATAACTGTTTCCATTGTGTTGTTCCTTTCAAATATATTAAAGCAGCTTCATACCGTTTTCAGCGCATTCTTTTCGCATTTCCTCGGGCCATACAGAAGCCTGAACCTCGCCTATATGAGCTTTATTAAGCATAAGCATACAAAGTCTTGACTGTCCTATACCTCCGCCGATTGTATATGGAAGCTCTTTATTTACAAGCTTTTTATGGAAATCCATTTGCAGTCTTTCCTCGCAGCCCGCGATTTTAATCTGCGAAACAAGCGAATCTTCATCAACCCTTATGCCCATGCTTGACAATTCATAAGACATATCGAGGACGGGATAATATATCAATATATCACCGTTAAGTTCCCAATCGTCATAATCGGGCGCTCTGCCGTCATGTCTTTCACCCGATTTCAGTGCCTTGCCTATTTGCATTAAAAACACAGCTTTCTTTTCTCTTAAAAGCTTGTTTTCCCTTTCCTTCGGGTCAAGGTCAGGGTACATATCTTCAAGTTCCTGAGTCGTAATAAATGTGATTTCATCAGGAAAATAATTCTTAATCTGAGTGAATTTCTGGCAAACACGCGTTTGAGTTGCCTTCATTGCTTTATAAATATTTTTTACATAGGTTTTCAGCGTTTCGATATTTCTGTCCTTTTTCTCTATTACCTCTTCCCAGTCCCACTGGTCAACATACATCGAATGAAGATTATCAACCTCTTCATCGCGCCTGATTGCGTTCATGTCAGTATAAAGCCCTTCTCCGGGCTTAAAACCATATCTGCCCAAGGTCATTCTTTTCCATTTCGCAAGCGAATGAACAATTTCAAGTGTCGCTCCGCCTATACAAGGAGCGTCAAAGCTTACAGGTCTTTCAACTCCGTTTAGATTATCGTTAAGTCCCGTTTCGGGGCGCACGAAAAGCGGTGCGCTGATACGCTGTAAATTAAGAGCGGCGACAATTTCATGCTGAAATGTGTCCTTTATAAATTTAATCGCTTTTTCCGTTGTTCTTCCGTCAAGATCAGATTTATAACCTTTTGGTAAAATCAATGCCATTTTTAAATTCTCCTTTTTTCTTAATTACTAATCTGTATATTGAATATTATCAAGCGTGGACTTAAAATTATCCCTTATTGCCGCAAGATATTCTTTTCTTAAAGCATCGCGCTCGCGTGTTTCCTCTTCCGTGAGACCCTCAGTTTTTGCTTTTTTAGCCAATGCGTTTATTCTGTCTATTTTGCTTTTTTCCAGAGTAATCGCCTCCAAAAATTTTTTACTTTAAACATTATACAATATTTTCCTCAAAATTTCAAGGACAATTTATAATTTGAATATCGGGATAATCCAAAAACCCCGAATTTTTTCGGACAATATTCAAAAAATGCGCATTCGTCATAATATATATTAAAATCAGGAAAGGGGGGTTCGTCATGAATGAATGCTGTCAGAGAAGCAACGGCTGCAATTTCGATCTTGATATGATCCTTTGGGTACTTATCATCATAGTTATTGTAACTTGTATGTGCAACAACTAATTTATCCATCAGACCGGGTTAAGCCCGGTCTTTTTTATTGCTCGCTTATTTTCCGTATTTGCTGAGAGCGACCGACAAGAGCGACAATATCCGTTTCCCCGAACGTGTAATCGGGCGCGGGATTTATTGTAACATCATTTTCATTAAATCCGTTTTTTATCGCGACAATATTGACGCCGTATTTTTTTCTTACGGAAAGCTGTTCAATAGTCTTTCCTATCCATGACTTGGG
>CAYUSE010000023.1:0-14960 GCA_964447095.1 uncultured Lachnospiraceae bacterium
CAAAATAAAAATACTCTTCCCAACCGAAAAGAGTAAAAAAACACACTTCTCAATTATTGCAACATAATTAAACATAAAAACCTTTCCAAACATTAAGGCGTATATATTCTTAAGAGCGTGTATTTTTATCAAAAAAATACCGCCAATGTTGGAAAATATATATTTAATTATGTTGCGGAGATAGTATAACACAAGATACATATTTTGTCAATAGGTAATCAAGGAGGACATTATGTCATATACAAGCAAAACATATTTAACCGTCAGATATGCGGAAACGGATATGATGGGAATAGTTCATCATTCGCGGTATTATCCGTGGTTTGAGGCCGCGCGGACGGATTTTATTAAAAAAATCGGCATAAGCTATACAGAGATGGAAAAAATGGGCGTGATGCTGCCGCTTACGGAAACAGGCGCGAAATATCTCTACGGGCTGAAGTACGAGGACGAGGTCATGATAACCTGCCGCCTGATGAAGCTTTCGGTTGCGCGGTGCGAGTTTAATTACGAGGTCTACAAATTGCCCGAGATGAAGCTGATGTCAACGGGGAAAACGTGCCACGGCTTTGTCGGCAGTGATTTCACGCCGATAAATCTGAAAAAGACGCACCCCGATTTGTGGGAGAAGCTTCTAAATTTACAGTATGAGGTACAGGTATGAACATAGTAATTCTTGACGCGCAGACGCTCGGCGATGATATTGAGCTTTCTATGTTTGACAAATTCGGAGATGTAAAAATATATCCGACAACAAGTCCATCTGAGCTAAAAGATCGCGTAAAGGACGCGGAGGTTATAATACTAAATAAGGTTAAGCTTAACGAAACAAATTTGCCGTATGCAGAGCATTTACGGCTTATTTGTGTGACGGCTACAGGATTTGACAATATTGATCTTGATTACTGCCGTAAAAATGATATAGCCGTATGTAATGTCAAAGGCTATTCGACAAATTCCGTCGCTCAGATTACGTTTTCTATGGCGCTTTCTCTTGTAAATCATCTTAAAAGCTATGATGATTACGTAAAAAGCGGTAAATATACAAAAAGCGGTGTACATAATTATTTAAAACCCGCATTCCATGAAATTGCCGGTATGACATGGGGAATTATAGGCATGGGAAATATCGGTAAAAAAGTTGCCGAAGCCGCTGAGACTTTCGGCGCGGAGGTAATTACATATACGCGGACGCCTAAGAGCGAATATAATTGCGTTTCACTTGACGAGCTTTGCGAAAAATCCGATATAATTTCAATACATACTCCTCTGACAGCAGAAACCAAGAATTTGATAAATGCGGATAAAATAGCTAAAATGAAAAAATCGGCGGTTGTAATAAATGTCGCAAGAGGCGCAGTGGCTGACGAAACCGCGCTTACCGACGCGGTAATAAATAATCAAATCGGAGCTTTGGGCGTTGACGTCTACAGTGTTGAACCCATGGGCGCGGATAGCCCGTACAATAAGCTTTTGAATTATGACAATGTGATTTTTACTCCGCATATGGCATGGGCGGCTTATGAGGCGCGCATGCGGTGCATGGAGGAAATTGCTGAGAATATTGAGGCATTTTTGCGCGGTGAAAAAAGAAACCGTGTCGACTGAATGCCAATTGATATTTCATAAGCTGTTTTCATACAATAATATAAAAAACTTCAATTCGGAGGAATACAATGGGAATAATATCACTTTTATTTTTGGCGGCGGCGCTTGCCATGGATGCGTTTTCAGTGGCAGTGACAGACGGTCTTGTAGTGAATGATTTTAAAATAAAAGACGCGGTGAAGGTCGGTCTGTTTTTCGGCGCGTTTCAGTTTATTATGCCATGCATAGGAAATTTTATTGCTTCATTTGCCGCGTCGTATGTGGAAAAATTTGACCATTGGATAGGGTTCGGACTCCTCGCATTTTTGGGAATACGTATGATTGTTGAAGCGGTTAAGGGTGAAGAGGAAGTACCGCAAAATCCGCTTAAATTATCCACTCTGTTTTTAATGGCAATAGCGACAAGCATTGACGCTCTGGCGGCGGGAGTATCTTTGGCGGCGGTGAATGCACCTATAATATTTTCTTCGGCTATGATAGGTATAGTGGCTTTTGTTTTTTCATTTGCAGGAATGTATATAGGCAGAAAATTCGGTGATATTTTAGGAAGCAAGGCAGAAATTGCCGGCGGCGCGGTTTTGATTTTAATCGGCGCAAAAACACTGATTGAACATTTGATGGGCTAAATTTATTTTATAAACATTTACCAAAAAACATTAAAAATTTTGTGCAATATAATCATAAAAATGACGGGAAAAATATTTTGGAAATAGGGGTTATTAGTGCAGTTTATATAAAATTTAAAACGCTGTATTGACATATTAAATACGCTAATATATACTGTAAAAAGAAAAATTTACATTATATATGCGGAGGCAGATTAAAATGAAAAAAAGATTGGTTTCATTATTGACAGCAATGAGCGTTATGGCGTCAATGACAGCGGCGTTTGGAGCAAGCGTTTTTGCAGACGATTTTGAAGAGACATCTATTATTTACGGCGAATTTGAAGACAGTGAAAATTATGAAATTGAGGATGATGAGCTTCCTTTGTATGATGACAGCGAAATCATGCTTATGAATGAGGAAGACGAGGCGGATACGTCAATAGCTTCACTTACAATTGATGGTGAAACAACGGAGTACGGAAGCCTTCAGTCGGCAGTTTCAGCAGTTCCCGAGGACGGTACGGAGGCAACAATAACGCTTCTTGAGGATACAGAGGTTTCCTCTTATATAAATGTAAAAGAAAATCAGAATATAATTTTTGACTTGAACGGCAAGACGATTACATCAACTGTTTTGCCAATTGGCGCGACATTAAGTTCAAGAGCGGTAATTTGTAACAGCGGTAAGGCGTTTGTTAAAAACGGTATTCTTACAACTGACAGAACACAGTATGGTATTATCAATAACGGCGAAATGATAATTGACGGTATTGAGATTTTGAATTTTGCGACTTACGGCATTTATAATTATGCAAACACAGTGGTTGTAGAAAATGCCGTGATTGAAGGCTCGAGCTATGCAATGGCAAACGGCGGTGATTTGACGGTTAAGAATGGTACGTTCAAGGCTAAAACAGCTCCGATAGGAACAAAGAAAACAGCTAATATAACAAGCATTGTAAGCGGCGCGTATTTACCGAAGCCCGCAAATAAATTTTTAGATGAGATGTCGGTTATGGCAGTGGATGAGGAAACAGGAATGTTTATTGTCTCTTCTACCTTAGAAATACCGACAGCAGAACCCACGGCAGAGCCTACGGCAACACCGACAGTTGAGCCAACAGCAGAACCTACGGCTACACCGACAGTTGAGCCAACAGCAGAACCAACAGCAGAGCCAACGGCAACACCGACGGTAGAACCAACAGCAGAGCCAACAGCTACACCGACAGTAGAACCAACAGCAGAGCCAACGGCAACACCGACAGTTGAACCCACGGCAGAGCCGACAGCAACACCGACAGTTGAGCCGACAGCAGAACCGACAGCAACACCGACTGTAGCGCCAACAGCTACACCGACTGCAAAGCCAAACAAAGGCGGCAACGGCGGTGGCGGCGGTGGTTCGTCAGCATCTAAGGCAGCGGCAAAGCCGACAGAAAAACCGGCAGAACCCACGGACGCTCCTGTTATAATTGATGATACTGAGGTTCCTTTGGCGGGAATGATGCCGTTTGACGATGTAAAATCGGACGACTGGTTCTATGATGATGTTCAGTATGTTTTTGATAATGATTTAATGACAGGTACGGCTCAGAACGCATTTTCTCCTGAGCTTACAACTAAGAGAGGTATGATTGTAACAATTCTTTACCGTCTTGAAGGTGAGCCTGAGGCTGCGGAAGCATCATCATTTAAGGATGTTAAGGCGGATGCGTATTATGCAAACGCGGTCGCATGGGGTACGAAAAACGGTATTGTAACGGGATATGATGCAGAAACATTTGGACCTGACAACAATATCACACGCGAACAGCTTGCGGCAATATTATACAGATACTCAGAATATAAAAATCACATCATGGTTGCAGGCGTTGATGTATCGATGTACAGCGACGCAAAGGATATAAGCGGTTATGCGCTTGAGCCTATGAAATGGGCAGTTGCGGAAGGCTTGATAAACGGAATTACGGAAACAACGCTTGCTCCCGCAGCAGACGCGTCAAGAGCGCAGGTTGCGTCAATTATAGCAAGATTTAGCAAGAAGCTTGAAAAATAAATGAGGTTGTATAAATAAAGAGGAGGATAGTTTATGAAGTGCTTGAAGATTTTACCGGTAGTTTTAGCGGCGGCAATGTTAGCATCATGTAAAAGCGTTAATACATCAAGTGTTCAGTATGTTGCGCCGGTGACATTAAGTGACGTTTCAGTTATCAATGATGAAATGACTGCGCTTGCAGAAGCTCCCAATGTTCCAAACAGCATAGCAATGCCTGTTGCTTCGGGAACGAAGGTAAAGGAAAATGACCAAGCAGTTATTGACTATTCGAATGCTGAAGACGGTTATGTGATGGTTAAGTATAAGGCATCATCAGATAACAAACTAAAGGCTCAGGTTGTAAGAGAAACAACATATACTTATGACCTTCCTGCAGGAGATTGGGTTACATTCCCTCTGTCCGACGGGAATGGAGAATATAAAATAACAGTTCACGAAAATATTGAAGGAAATAAATATTCCACTGTGCTTTCTGAAGCTGTTAATGTGACGCTTAAGGATGAATTTGCTCCGTTTTTGCGTCCTAATCAATATGTAAATTATGAAAATACTCCGACAGTTCTGGCTAAAGCTGAGGAGCTTACGGCAGATACGTCCAAGGTACTTGAAAAGGTTGCTAAAATTTATGATTTTGTTGTAAATTATCTGGAATATGATAAAGCAAAAGCAAAAACAATGCAATCGGGCTATCTTCCGCAGCTTGAAAATGTTATGGCGGAGAAAAAGGGCGTATGCTTTGATTATGCTTCGCTTATGACGGCAATGCTCAGAAGTCAGGGCGTACCGTGCAAGCTTGTAGTAGGATATGCAAATTCTGTCTGCCACTCATGGATAAGCGTTTGGAGTGATGAAACAGGCTGGATAGACGGAGCTGTTTATTTTGACGGCACAGCATGGCAGCGTATGGACCCGACCTTCGTTTCATCTGGTAAGGGCAGCGAATCGGTACGGGAATTTGTAGGAGACGGAAATAATTATACACCGAAATACCTGTATTAAGGATGGAGGATAACGCGCAATGGAAAAAGCGGTTTTGAATGAAGAAATTGCGTCCCTGATGCAGGAAATGTACATGCTTCTTCATGCTGGTATAGGCGTAGGCGACGCATTGTCGCTGCTTTCCTGTGAAGAGGATTATAAGGGAATACTTGAAGGAATGGCAAAAAAAGCTGACGAAGGCGCTTCACTTGCAGAGTGCTTTCGTGAAAACGGCGGATTTCCGTCGTATGTTTGCGGTTTAATAGAGGTAGGAGAACGCGCCGGGCGCACAGAAGAAGCGCTTTTGGCGCTTTCTCGCTATTATGAAAAAAGAGTAAAGCTTAATCGCCGGATATGCAGTGCATTGCTGTATCCGGCTATTATGCTTATATTGATGCTGATTGTTATAGGTGTTTTGCTTGTCAAGGTATTGCCTATATTTAACGATGTTTACTCATCTTTGGGAGAGCAGCTAAGCGGTATAGCAGGCGGCTTGCTGACAATGGGACGCTGGATAGATAAGGCTATGCCTATTATATGGGTAATACTGTTTATAGCAGTTGTATTCTTTTCTGTATTTTCGGCGTCATACAAGTTTAGATTAAAGATAACAGCTTTTTTGAAAAAAGTTCGCGGCGATAAAGGAATTATACGTCAGATAAATACAGCGAGAATAACACAGGCAATGGCAATGTGTTTTTTGAGCGGTATGCAGATAGGCGAGGCTATTGATTTGGCTTCGGAATTAACTGAGGATACGCCTGAAGCAAAGAAAAGATGCCTGATTTGCCGTGAAGCTATGGAACAGGGGAAATCTCTTAGCGAAGCGATGAAGATAAGCGGAATTTTACCTGATAAGGAATGTCGTCTGCTGGAGCTTGGACAGAAAAGCGGAAGAATTGATGTTACTATGGAAAAAATATCCGAGCGTATGAGCGAAAATAGTGAAATTGCAATTGACATGGCAGTAAGCCGCATTGAACCGGCGCTTGTTATGGCATGCTCGCTTTTGGTTGGGCTTATATTGCTTTCGGTTGTACTTCCGCTTATGCATATTATGTCGGCAATAGGGTAGTAAAGGAAATAAGGGTTATAAAAATGAGGAAAAGATTTTCAATTTACGCATTTATAATGCCTGTTGCAGTAATGGTATCGCTTATAATTTTTGCCTCCGCTCTAAATCATTTTGACAGCGGACAAAAGGCGCAAAGTATGGCGCAGATAGAGGAAGCAATTCGGCGCGGATGTGTCGCGTGCTATGCGTCCGAGGGATTTTATCCGCCGGACATTGAATATTTAGAGGAGCATTATGGTTTCAGGCTTGATGATAAATACATTGTGCAATACAATGCATTTGCGGACAACCTGATGCCGGATATTACAGTATTGGAGAACACGCGATGAAAAAAAATCGTTTGGAAGGACTTATTGTTTTACTGTTAACGGGAGTGTTTGCGGTATGCATTTTACTTGTGCTTATAACAGGAGCGCGTACTTATAAAAATCTTACCGAGCGTGGAAGAAAATCGTATGCAAATCGTTCCTGCGCTCAGTATATAGTATCAAAGATACGGCAGTCCGACAGGATAGACGGAATATATACAGATACCTTTAGAGACAGCGACGCGCTTGTATTAAGGGCTGAAATAAACGGTAAAGAATATCTTACGCGTATTTACGAGTATGACGGTTATTTGATGGAGCTGTTTTGCGAGGGTACAGCCGAGCTTTCGCCATGGGACGGTGAAAAAATAATGAAAATCGGGGATTTAAGCTTTTTGGATAATGACGGGCTTATAAATATAAACTATACCGATGAATCGGGAAATCCCGTTAGTACGTCGGTTGCAAAACGAAGCGGAGGGACGCAGAAATGAAAAATAAAGCGCCCTTAATGCTTATGGAAATAATGATATTGATGCTTGTGTTTGCGTTTGCAACTGCGCTTTGTATTAAAGCATTTGTAAAATCCGATGAAATTTCAAGAAGAAGCGAAGCGAGAGATAACGCTGTTATCATAGTTGAAAATGTAGCTGAAAGACTGCGTAATAACAGCGGAGATTTAGCGAAAACAGCAATGGAGCTTGATGCTGATTTGAATGGAAATACAATAGTAATAAATTACGACAAATATACACATAAAACAGACAATGTCTCAGAATATCAAATGAAAGCTGAGCTTTGCCCTGCAAAAATGAAGGGTATGGGAGAGGCGCGAATTTCCGTATCCGACAAGAAATCGGACGAGCTGTTTGCAGTTTCTGTTATGTGGCAGGAGGCGGTGGAATGAAAAATAAAAACGATACGACAATGCCTCCGATAGGCGCGGTGTCACTGCTTGTAGTTTTTGCCGTCTTATGTATGACAGTTTTTGCTGTCTTAAGCCTTTCCTCTGTTCAGGCGGATGACAGGCTGAGCAAGGCTCTTGCGGAAAATGTAAGTAATTATTATGATGCCGATTGCCGCGTGCAGGTGATTTTGGCAAGATTGCGGGCAGGGGAACTTCCTGATGAGGTACAAAAAAACGGTGATATATATGCGTTTGAGTGTCCGATGTCCAAAACGCAGAAACTTGCTGTGGAATTAAAGAAAAAAGACGGAAAATTCAACATTTTAAAATGGGAAACAACTACGGCTGTTGAATGGAACCCGAATGACAGCTTACAGATTTGGGACGGAACATTTGAATGAACCGGAAGGAGTAAGAAATGGTAGAACTGATGGAGTGTTTAAACAGAGCGGTGCAGGATAAGGCGGCTGATTTGTTTATTGTCGCGGGCGGACCTGTAGGCGAGAAGCTCGAAAACCGCATACTTCCGATGAATGACGTGCGTCTTTTGCCGAATGACACTAAGCGGATGATTACGGAAATTTACAGGCTTGCAGACAGAAGCATGGATAAATTTTTGGAAAGCGGCGACGACGATTTCTCTTTTTCGGTGTCCGGGCTTGCGAGATTTAGAGTAAACGCATACAGGCAGAGAGGGTCAATGGCGGCCGTTGTCCGTGTTGTGGCATTCGGTATCCCCGATTGGAAAGAACTTGGAATTCCCGAACAGGTTATGAGCTTGGCAGACGCTTCAAACGGCATGATTTTGGTTACGGGAACGGCGGGAAGCGGCAAATCAACAACACAGGCGTGTATTATTGACCGTATAAATACAACTTATGAGAAGCACATAATAACAATGGAAAATCCGATTGAATATCTGCACAGAAACAAAAAAAGCATAGTAAGTCAGCGTGAAATCGCAATTGATACAAGCGATTATATTTCAGCATTGCGCGCATGCTTGAGGCAAGCTCCCGATGTTATTTTGCTCGGGGAAATGCGTGACCATGAAACAATTAAAACAGCAATGACGGCTGCGGAAACGGGACATCTTGTTATTGCCACGCTCCACACAAAAGGCGCGGTAAATACTATTGACCGTATTATTGATTCTTTTCCGGGCGAGCAGCAAAGTCAAATCCGCGTTCAGCTTAGCATGGTTTTGAGAACTGTCGTTTCTCAGCAGCTCTTGCCCGATATAAACGGAAATCTTGTTCCGGCATTTGAGATGATGAATACAAACAGCGCGATAAAGAATTTGATAAGAGACAATAAAAATCATCAGATAGAGAATGTTATCGCCTCCGGAAATAATGATGGAATGCTGTCTATGGACCAATCAATTCTTGAGCTTTACCGTCAAGGTAAAATCACGAAAGAAACAGCTCTTGAAAATGCTGAAAATTATGAGCAAATGCAGCGCAGATTATAGACCAGGCAGGAACAAAAAAATAAAGATTAAAACGTCAAAATTTGTCGGTAAATTTACATATTTTTTATTGCAGATATGAAAAATATATGATATAATGGTATAAAAGCTTCTGAAACAGTAGTGAAGAGTTTTTTATGAAAGGAGTACATAGTATGAAATATTCAGCAGAAGTAGAAAAGATGTGTCCTTTGGCTAAAGGTACATATCACGGCCCTGCTCCTATTCCCGAGGAGGGTAAATGGGTACAGGCTAAGGAAATCAAGGACATTTCAGGTTTGACGCACGGCATAGGCTGGTGCGCGCCTCAGCAGGGTACTTGTAAACTTACATTGAACGTAAAGGACGGCGTTATCGAGGAGGCTCTCGTTGAAACAGTAGGATGCTCCGGCATGACACACTCGGCTGCTATGGCGGCGGAAATCCTTATCGGCAAGACAATTCTTGAGGCTCTTAATACCGACCTCGTTTGTGACGCTATTAACACGGCTATGAGAGAGCTGTTTTTGCAGATTGTTTACGGTCGTACACAGACAGCATTCTCGGAGGACGGTCTGCCAATCGGTGCAGGTCTTGAGGATTTGGGTAAAGGACTTCGCTCGCAGGTTGGTACTACTTATGCTACAAGCAAAAAAGGTCCGCGTTATCTTGAGCTTGCAGAGGGCTATATAACAAAAATCGCAGTAGATGAAAATGATACGATTATCGGTTACAAGTTTGTTCATCTCGGCAAAATGATGGAAATGATCAGAAAAGGTACTGACGCTAACGAAGCTTTGGAAAAGGCAAGCGGACAGTATGGTCGTGTTGATGATGCGGTAAAGCTTATCGACCCGAGAGAAGAATAATTGAAGGAGGTAAACGATAATGGCTTTATTTGAGAGTTATGAAAGAAGAATAGATCAAATCAACGCCGAGCTTAAAAAGCACGGTATAAATTCAATCGAAGAAGCGAAGAAAATCTGTGACGACGCAGGCGTTGACGCTTACGGCATCACAAAGGGTATTCAGCCGATTTGCTTCGAGAACGCTTGCTGGGCTTACACTGTAGGCGCTGCAATTGCAATTAAGGACGGCGTTAAGACGGCGGCGGAAGCGGCTGAAAAAATCGGTCTTGGCTTGCAGTCGTTCTGTATCCCCGGTTCTGTTGCAGATGACAGAAAGGTTGGCTTGGGTCACGGAAATCTTGGCGCAATGCTTTTAAGAGAAGAAACAAAGTGCTTTGCATTCCTTGCAGGTCACGAATCTTTCGCGGCTGCTGAGGGCGCAATCGGTCTTGCAAACAGCGCGAACAAGGCAAGAAAAGAGCCGCTGAGAGTTATTTTGAACGGTCTTGGAAAAGACGCGGCGAAGATTATTTCGAGAATTAACGGCTTTACATATGTTCAGACAAAGTTCGATTACTATACGGGCGAATTAAAGATTGTCGAGGAAACGCCGTACTCAAAGGGCGAAAGAGCAAAGGTTCGCTGCTACGGTGCGGACGACGTTCGCGAGGGAGTTTCAATATTTCTCTATGAGGGCGTTTACGTATCAATCACTGGTAAATGTACGAACCCGACCCGTTTCCAGCACCCCGTTGCAGGTACATACAAGAAGGAATGTATCGAGCAGGGTAAGAAGTATTTCTCGGTTGCGTCAGGCGGCGGTACGGGAAGAACGCTTCACCCCGACAACATGGCGGCAGGTCCGGCGTCTTACGGCATGACCGACACAATGGGACGTATGCACTCGGACGCACAGTTCGCAGGCTCGTCGTCAGTTCCCGCTCACGTTGAAATGATGGGACTTATCGGCATGGGCAACAACCCAATGGTAGGCGCGACAGTTGCCGTTGCGGTTGCTGTTGAGGAAGCAATGAATAAGTAATTTTAATATATAAAAAAAGCTGCTTCGGCAGCTTTTTTTATTGCAATGATTTCAATCCCATGGTATAATATAATCAGATTTTTTATATAAGGGAGAGGAAACTATGAGAAAGGCATTTAAAGCAGTTTTTGCGGCAATTATTGCCGCGTCAATGCTGCCCGTTTCGGCAGTGGTGAACTCGGCGCAATCAGCTACCGTAATAAAATTGAACCCTGCCGCCGCGTCGCCGTTTAATAACGGTGAGTTTGAGGGCTGGGGAACGAGTATGGGCTGGTGGGGAAACCGTATCGGTCACAGCGACAAAATGGCAGAGCAGGCGGCGAAGCTGTTCTACAGCGACGAGGGCTTAGGACTTGACATTGTCCGCTATAACGTAGGCGGCGGCGACGACCCTTCGCATAATCACGTTACGCGCTCGGATTCGAAAATGCCGTGCTTTGCCGTGCCGTCGCTTGACGGGGACGGTAAGCCCGTAACAGACGAAGACGGAAAATATGTTTATACATACGACTGGGACGCCGATGCCGATCAGATGAATGTACTCCAAAAGATTAAGGAACAAAATTCCGACGTGCATATCGAGGGCTATACAAATTCACCGCCTTGGTTTATGACAAAAACAGGCTGTTCGGGCGGCGGTAAGGTTACAACAAATTCGGAGGGCAAGGTTACGGCTATAGACGAAAATCTTGACCCCGCAAATTACGCGCAGTTCGCAGAATTTTTAGGCGATGTAACGGCGCATTTTAATGATATAGGCTTGCATTTTGACAGCTATTCGCCGATGAACGAGCCCGAACCCAAGTCGAAATATTGGGGCGAGCTTAGTCCGAAGCAGGAGGGAAATCACGTTGCCGCGGGCGCTAATCAGTCGGGACTTATTGACGCACTGAGCGCGGAATACGACAAGCGCGGTATTGACACGCTTGTAGTCGGACTTGACGAAACGAATATTGATTATTCCATAAGCTCATTTGGCGCGCTTACGGAAACGGCAAGGGCAAACCTTGACAGACTTGACACGCATACCTACGGCGGTTCAAAACGCGCAGAATTAAAGCAAACCGCAGTGAACGGCGGTAAAAACCTGTGGATGAGCGAGGTTGACGGAAGCTGGGACAATACGGTCTTGCCGACCGCATAATTGCCGATTTAAACGGTATGCAGGCGTCGGCATGGGTGCTGTGGGATATAGTGGACAGTCACAAGGACGCAAATTTCACTGCTCCCGACGGAAGTAAGCCCGAGGCGAATAACTCTGTAAACCCCGACGCGAAGATGTGGGGCATGGCAATGGGCAATCATGATACCGAGGAAATAGAGCTTACTCAGAAATACTACGGCTACGGTCAGTTTACCCGGTATATTGAACCCGGTATGACGATTATAGCGTCATCAAACAGCACGCTCGCGGCTTATGATAAAAAGACGGGCAAAATTGCAATTGTGGCTGTAAATCCCGAAGCGGCAAAGACGGTAAAATTTGATTTGAGAAGTTTCTCAAAAACGGGCGCGCAGGCAAAGCCCATACGCACAAGCGGCTCATACGCGTCGGGAGAGCATTGGACGGAGCTTGATCCGATAGCCGTGAACGATAAGCAGTTTACGGCGGAGCTGAAAGCGGACTCAATCACTACATATGTAATCGAGGGCGACGGAACGCCCGTTGACTATATGACAATCGGCGGGCCTGACAGCGTCAGCGTGGGTATTGATTATACTTTTACCGCAGGCGGAAGCCTTGATTTTATGGAGGGCGCGGTTAAATGGAGCGTTTCTGACCCCGAAACTGCGGATATTACCGTGGACGCGGTAACAAACAAGGCAACGGTAAAGGCTAAAAAGAGCGGCACATTCACACTGACGGCAACGGCGGGCAATACAAGCACGTCAACGGACATAACTGCGATTGACGGCAGCGAGAAATACAAGGGCACGCAGTATGAATTTATAAGCAATATTGCGGCTGCAACGAATGATTTTAACGACGGGAATTTAAACGGCTTTGTCCTCACGGGTGACGCAAAACTCGGAACTGACGGCGACGGCGAAACCGTACTTTTGCCGCAGAGCGTTCTGAACAACAAGGATAAGGTGAACAATGAGGGAACGGCAATTCTGACGCCTGAAACTCCTTTAAGCTGTACGGAGGAGCGGATTATCAATCTTTCTTTTGATATGTTTACGCCAAACTCGGACGGTAATTCAGATTTTGCCCTTTTATCCTCCGACGGAACGAATATCGCAAGTATTCGGGCGAACAGCTGGGGCAATAAATATACAGTGACAATCGGCGACAAAGAGGTTGAAACAGCCGGCGACGGCGCGACCTACTTTAAAAATAACGTGAGTGACAGGCAAAATCCTTCGTATATCAAAAATGGCGGTCATGTCGAGGTTTACTATTCTCCGTCGGACGGCGATGTAACTGTTACGATAAATAACGTATCCAATAACGCCGCGCTTAAAACATACAAGGGAACAACTAAGGCTAATAATATAGGCAAGGTTTCTTTTGCGGGAACGTATACGGCGTGGAACAAAACCATGGTCGTTGACAATCTTGTTACAAATATCATTGAGAGTACCGCAAACAATCTGAAAATAACAGGTACGGACGGTAAAAAAGCCAATGTTTCCTATAGACTTACAGAGGACATTGATAAAGCGGTTCTGATAGGCGCGCTTTACAATACAAGAGGTGTTCTCGAGGAGATTAAGATGAAGAAAATCGATAATGCTTCAAAGGGCGGCAAAACAGCGGACAGCATAGAATTTGACCGCAATGTTTCGGACTATGACGCGAAGGTAATGTTGTGGAAATCAATTGACGGCGAGGGCGCAATGACGCCGTTTTGCTCCTCGGGCGTTGCTCCCGCGAAAATTCTGCCGACCTCAGAGCCTGTGCTTCCAAAAAGCGGCGAGCTTATAAGCCTTAATTTTGACAACGACGATTTAACGAGCGGCTCGACCTACGGCAAGGCTTCGGGAACGGCAAAGTTCGCCGAGGTTGACGGCAAAAAGTGCGTGCAGTTTGATAACACAAACGCGACTGTGCTGAAGCTTACGGACGCGAACGGCAATCCGCTTTTGACGGGCAAGAAAAATATCACGGTTTCCTTTAAGGTAAAGCCGACATCAACGGCAACTTCATGGTGGTTCTATGCCGCTCCCAATGACAGCGCACCGGTTTATCAGCAGGAAAAATACATAGGTGCGCTCACAAAATCAAATACAATCGAGGTCGAGCGTTATAATAACAGCGGCGCAAGAAGCGCGGCGGCTTCAACAGCTTTGCAGTCAAATCAGTGGAACGACGTAATGATTTCCGTGTCTGATGATGTGACGGACGTGTATGTAAACGGCGTTCACGCAAGCGCGGACTCGACGGTTAATATCGCAGATATGCTCGGCAGTAATTCGGTTTGCTATATAGGTAAGGCAAATTGGCAAAGCGGCGAGTATGCGACAGGCTATCTTGATGATTTTGTAATTTACAATCACGCTATTGAAAATCCGCTCGGCTCACTTGATTTGGATGCTTATTTGTCAGAGGTTACCGAAGACGCAGCAATTCCGCATATAGAGGGCGTTTGGTGGGAAAGCTCAGACGAAACTGTAATTACTGCTGACGGTAAGGTTACAAGAGCGGACGATACAAAGAAGGCAGTTTTAACCGCAAAGACGGTAAAGGACGGAATTACGTTTACAAAGAGCTTTAATGTAACAGTCAAAGGTTATACGGCTTCACTTGACAGCTTCAAGGTGTATGCTGAGGGAAATAAGGTCGTTTACTCAAGCGACTATAATGCCGAAACGGAGAAATATGCTTTGAATGTAGTTTTACTGCCGTTAGACGAGAATGGTCAGGGCGGCGGTCAAACAGCGCTTCCTTCGGGAGAATTTGAAAATCTTACTGTAGGAAAGTATGAATTTAGTGCGGCTCTTTATGACGGTGACGAACAAACTGCAAAAAGAAAAATTGTAAAAACAATAAATATTAAAGATACGGACGATATGGAAGCATATTTGTTTGTTCACTTCGTTGACACGCAGGAAACTGCCGAAAAGGAGCAG
>CAYUSE010000024.1:0-14401 GCA_964447095.1 uncultured Lachnospiraceae bacterium
TCTGTTTCCGTCGCCGCTCCTACCTTTATTACAGCAACACCGCCTGCAAGCTTTGCAAGTCTTTCCTGCAATTTTTCCTTATCAAATTCAGATGTTGAAGATTCCATCTCGCGTCTTATCTGCGATACTCTGTCAGCAATCGCGTTTTTGTCACCTGCTCCGTCAACAATAACGGTGTTTTCCTTCTGGATTTTAACCTGTCTTGCACGTCCAAGCTGATCAACCTGCGTATCTTTAAGATCAAGTCCAAGCTCCTCGCTTATCACCTGACCTCCTGTTAAAATAGCGATATCCTGAAGCATTTCCTTTCTTCTGTCACCAAAGCCCGGAGCTTTAACAGGAACACATACAAATGTGCCTCTGAGCTTGTTTACAATCAGCGTTGAAAGAGCTTCACCCTCAACATCCTCAGCAATTATCACCATTTTTTTGCCCGACTGAACAACCTGTTCAAGAAGCGGAAGAATTTCCTGTATGTTCGAGATTTTTTTATCTGTGATTAAGATGTACGCGTCGTCAAGAACTGCTTCCATTTTATCAGTATCGGTTACCATGTACGGTGTGATATATCCGCGGTCAAACTGCATACCCTCAACAATTTCCGAATATGTTTCTGCCGTCTTTGACTCCTCAACAGTGATTACGCCGTCAGCCGTAACCTTTTCCATAGCCTCTGCGATAAGCTCACCGACTTCCTCATTAGCCGCTGAAACAGCCGCAACTCTTGCTATGTCTTCTTTGCCCTTAACCTTCTTAGCCTTAGCTAAAAGCTCTGAAACCGCTGCGTCAACAGCCTTTTGAATACCCTTTCTTACTATCATCGGGTTAGCGCCTGCCGCAACATTCTTAAGACCTTCTCTTACAAGCGCTTCTGCAAGCAATGTAGCAGTAGTTGTACCGTCGCCCGCAACATCGTTTGTCTTTGTTGCAACTTCCTTCACAAGCTGAGCACCCATATTTTCAAATGCATCCTCAAGCTCAATTTCCTTTGCAATTGTTACACCGTCGTTTGTAATAAGCGGCGCGCCGAATTTTTTGTCAAGAACTACATTTCTGCCCTTGGGACCAAGTGTTATTTTTACAGTATCCGCAAGCTGATTTATACCGCTTTCAAGAGCGTGTCTTGCTTCCTGTCCGTATTTAATTTGTTTAGCCATGATTATCTACCTCCTCAAATTACTCTACAATTGCCAAAATATCCGACTGACGAAGGATTGTATATTCTTCACCGTCAACCTTAACCTCAGTTCCGGCATATTTTGAAATAAGTACCTTGTCTCCTACGGAAACCTCCATTTTTACCTCTTTGCCGTCTACAACTCCGCCCGGACCTACAGCGACAATCTCAGCAACCTGAGGCTTCTCCTGCGCCTTTGAAGTCAGAATTATACCGCCCTTTGTGGTTTCCTCCGCTTCAAGCATTTTAATTACTACTCTGTCTGCTAATGGTTTAATGCTCATTTATATTACCTCCTTAAATTATTTTACAATTTAATTTTGTTAGCACTCGTATCGCTCGAGTGCTAACAATGATAGAATACCACTATTTACCTGTATTGTCAAGCAGTTTTTTCACTTTTCACAAATTGTTCATAATTATGACACAAAGTTTTCAAACATCTCCTGCGCGTCACCGAGATTATCAAATGTCACTCCGTCCTTCAGCATAATCACATCATTTTTCGGAAATACGCTTTCGCTTATATTTTTATAAGCAAGAAGAGTATATTTGCCGCCGGTTACTCTATAAAGGTTTAAAGCTTTTTCCTCCATTATCACGGTATAAACCGATGTTTCCTTTGTTTCCTCAATATTTGCCGCGCTGACACTGTTTTGTTTTGGCATATCTGTTGCCTGAATTACACCCTGCGGCGCGTTTTTATATGTTCCAAGCGCGAATCCTCCTATAAAAAACAAGGTCATAAGTAATACGTATGACGCAATTATCAGGCTATTCTTAATTTTATCCATATTTTTCCTCCATTTTTCCTGAATAGGTATTTATTTCTTATTGTATAAATTTTTTCCGATTTGTGTTACTAATATACATTATCGAAAAAAGAAAAAATACTCCCATTAAAGCTTTCGCTCTAACGGGAGTACTTTTTAATACGTAATATATATGCTATTTTCATTCTCATTAAATTTAATTTGCGCCAAAAGCTCTTCTTCTATCATATTCATATCTATCATAAGATGATTGCCGATAATTGATATATCAGCTAATTCCTGTTTTAATTGACCCGATTTCATTCTATGCAAATTATTTTTTACTTTTATTCTCCTGACGCTGCCTTCCCTGCTTATTTCAGCCTGTTGTTTTATTTCATCCCATTGCACTTTATATCTGCCTGCAGCCGCCGTTGTTTTAAGCGGTATAAATATCTTATCGCCAAGCTTCAACGGAGGCGCTTTTAACGTATAATCAACTCCGTTTATATAAAGCCTTACCGCGTTTCCGCTTTTGGAAATTGCTTTCTTATATGAATCATAAGCCTCCTGTTGTTTCGGCGCATACTCAATCCATTCGAGTGATGCATTATACATATCATCATATTTATTTTCAATATAGGCTTGCTGATATTTGTCAACAATATGTTCAAGACGACTTTCTGTTTTAGGACAAATTATATATACTGCACTATTAAATATCAGTAAACAAACAATACCCAAATGCAAATATATATTTTCAACTACTTTATCCTCTTCTGTCATTCTAAGACATATTCCGAGAAGAGCAAAAATACTTATAAAATAAAAATCCATATCGACAAACGCATGCATAAGAATAAAAGCTGTTATAGATAATAGCACAGCATTTTTCCGCATTTGTTTTATTGAATAGACAATTAACATACAAAATATTATAAAAGCCGATATTCCATTGTCTAATGCCATCTGCAAAAAGCTGTTATGTATTTGAATAACCGAATAATCGGCAGATTGTATATTATATTGGAGGTTTTGCCAATTACCTGCTCCTATTCCCCACGGATTTTTCAGAATAACAGCCGCGGCATCCTGCCAGCAAACAAACCGGTTAACCATGCTTGAGCCTAACAGCGCTTTATAATAACCGCTTGTCACCGCAATCAGCGCGACAATAGTTATAATACACATTAGTGTAACAATAAATGGTCTTGATGCTTTATATTTTATAAAAACATATACAAGTATTGATAATATAAAGCATATAAACCCTAATCTTGAACATGTGGACACAGCCGCCGCAAGATCAATAATACCAATTAAAGCCACAGCTTTTTTATTTCTATGCTTTAATAAATACAGCGATATCCACACACCGCATAAGCATAATACGCACAATGTATTCGGATACCCGACTACAGAGCGCAAAAGCTGCATAAAATTGCAGGTGCCGTAGCTATGTGCAAAAGTATCTGTACAGTAACAAATTATTTGTACTACAGATATTAGAAATATTGACAAATATGCTGCAGGCGCTATTGTTTTTTTGCAAAACTCGCCGTCAACAAAAAACGGCAGTCCCAATACAAGCAATTTTATACACTGATATGATGCAGCATGCCATTCTCCGCCATTTATAGCGGTTGATATTAAACAGCATGCAATAATTGCTGCTATACATATAATTGGAATATTACTTTTTGATTTGCATTTTTTCGGTAAAAATAATAATACAGCGTATAAGCATGCAGTCGCTGATACGGCAACAATATTATTATTGCCGAAAATCATTAAAGCAGCGACTGCAATACCGCAAAAGATATTTATAAAACCTGTCATAAGCTTATTGTATTTCAAAATCTATCTGAGATATAATTGGTTTATTATTTTCATCCCATATAAAACATTTTGCATGAGCCGGCTTTTCCGATATACCGGAAATATTTACATCGTTCCAGTTAATGTAGTTTTCCCCTTTGGATAGCAACTCATTTTTATACTTCATAACAGATATAAGGCTGCCGTTTTCGGAGTATAATGCAATTATAATTTTTGAGCTTTCAATTTTTTCTGTATTGTTATTTATTATCAGTGAAAATCTGCCGCTTATAGTATCATTGCTGTATTCAAGAGTATTTTCTTTGATTTCCGCATTTACAGTTCCATCTGGCACATTTCCTGCCGAATTTTCTACCGAAACATTTACGCTTCCCAATTCTGAGCTTGTTCCAACTTGAATTTCCTCTCCATTACACATTACCGCAGAATCTGCTACTATCTCAATCTCGTCATCCGATGATGCAGTTGCGCCCAGGCTTCTTCCCGCCGCTTCAAGCAATTTGGATACGCCCTTGTTATTTAATGTCTTAATGGTATGATTGCTGTTCTTATTAGAGGTTACAATAGCATAAACTCTTCCGTTTGCGCCATATATTCCGACGTTAATTTCCGCATTTAAATCATCGGTAGTTACCGACTGATAATTTCTATCATTTGATACAGATACCTGTAACTGTTTTAATTCACTGTTATTATTTTTTATAACATAATCGCCTACGGGAATTACATATTCCTTTTTATTTTCATCATACTCTGCCTCTACGGGCACAACCTCGTACGCGCCGTCAATCTCGTCAATAGATGTGCCGTTAGTATCTGTAAAGCTTATATCTTTAGAATTGATTGTTACCGTAGCAACCTCATCTTCTTCACTCATGAGAGACATTTTGCCTTCAAGAGCAGAATATACCGTATCGGCATAATTAAAGGATATTTTGCGGCTATATGTATCATACGAAAAACTATTCATATTTTTACTAATTTTAACAATTCTATTTTTACTTGTCGGATAATTATTATCATACACATAAATTGAATAACTTCCGTCTGAGTTTGTTACGCATTTATACGGGACTACAGCATGACCACCATAAAAAGACCACATACATAGAATTATCGGATTTTCACCCGTATTTTCAAAATTCTTAACTGCCTGTATAATTCCGCTCATATCGTCGTAATTACTATACCGTTCCCTTGAAACCGAATACAGCCTTTGCGCTATTTGATAACGCTCCAGCAAAACAGTAAGATCCGCTTTAGGAATCTTAGGTGCAGGAACCCTATATAAGCTTGCGGCATCTGATTTATATTGTTTATAATCCAGCACATTTTCAAAGAATAGTGATGATGTTGCTGAAAATCCATAGCATGATCCGCCCCATGTGCCGCTTTGACTATATTGCGTATATCCGTCCGTCAGTCCAAACACATCCAAATAGCGTTCAAGCGGAATGCGATAATCTCTGCTATATCCAAAAGATGAATAAGTATTTGCAAATGAATAATTATCTCTTAGCATTACAAATCTGTCTAACGGCTCCTCTGTAGGTCTTGGGGTAGGAGCTGCGGTTGGCTTCGGTGTACGAGTAGGAATTGGTGCAGAAGTTGGTCTTGAAGTGACAATTGGATATGGTATATCAGTTGAACCTATAGACAGTAAATACGGATAACCATTATTTTTATTATCATCCAGTCCCCATGTATTTATAAAATCCCAATTTATATAGATATTTTTAAATTGCATTCCAACGGTTGATTTGGGCTCTCCCTTGCCGGTATCAGTCAATCCCGAAACATCCTTGTCGTAATATGAATTTACAACATCAGAATATGAACGACTATATCCTATTAAACCTCCATTGTAATCACCCGTAACCTTTCCAACTGAATAAGAATATCTAACCGTTCCGTCATTATATCCTACAAGTCCTCCCGAATACGAGCTGTAAGAACTATTGGCATTTATATTTCCGAGGCTATAGCAATTTTCAATTTCGCCGTCATTATGACCTGTAATTCCGCCGACATATCCTTGCTCGGAAGTAATATTTGTTCTCGAACCACAATTACGTATAATATTTTTATTAACGCCGACAATTCCTCCGATATATGCATAATATTTAGTAGGTCCTCTGCTTGTATATCTGCCGGTCTCTGTATCTGTATAGAAATTTCCGCTTACACTGCAATTTACAATTTCGCCGGAATTTTCTTCCGCTATTGCCCCTATAAAAACTCTTGAGCCGGAATATAACACTTTTTTATTTTGAGTAACAGCTACTTTTAAATTCATAATTGTACCGTTATTAACAGAAAAAATTCCTGTATATTGATATGTACAGTTTAATGCTGACACTGTATGTCCATTACCGTCAAATGTGCCGGAAAAATCCTCTCCTATTGTGCCTATGGCTTTCCATGTACTCGATAAATTTATATCATTCACCAACTTAAAACACATATCCGGCATATCATGAATAAGTTCCATTTCTCTTGCGCTGGAAATCAAAAACGGATCATCCTCAGTACCCGATCCATCAATTGCCGCAAACAGACTCATACTGTCAGAATTTGACAAAGTGTTATTATCTCCTATAGTTGCAGCTAAACATATATTGATAGACATTACGCTTATCAATATCGCACACAAATATCCCGTTATCCTTTTTATTTTCATAATCCTTCCTCCTTATAAATGGCTGAAAATATCTGAATAAATATATATTTCAATTGATTTTTTGAATAATTTTCCAATTTCATTATATCACTCCTTTTATTTTGTGTCAATATTGTAATGTTCGTATTATAAAAAATGAGGTTCTGTTATCAAAGAACCTCATTTTGATGTTATTTTATTTTCACTCGGCTATAATTACGCGTATTCTTCCGCCCTGACTTTCAAGCTTATCATAATATGCGGTTAATCTGTAATTTCCGTTTATAGCTTCATCAAGCGGAATTTGCTGCACGCTTCCGCGCTTTCTGTAAACGAGAACACGGTCGCTTAGCTTATATGATTGCCTGCCTATAACCGCTTCGGTATTTGTAAGTTCCGAAATTCCTCCGCTGTACGAGCCTAATTTATCTACCCTTTCTATAACGCCGTTATTTATTACAAACTTACACCCCACTCCGGTGGCTATTTCCATGCTTGACGAACAGCTCATTTGCTGACCGTTCATATCAATACTGTATAAGTAACCCGTGCCGCTCTTTGAGCGTGATATAACCGTTCCGTAGCTGTACATATCTCCCGTCACGTTCTTCAAAATCATCTCAGTGATTTCGCCCGAAGCATTCTTCGCACAGTAGAGCACATTCGACGAGCTGATATTTAAGCCGTCAAGCCTCTGAGGATAGATACTTTTGTAAAGCGCGGAGCTGTACAAATCGCTTATCAATGTATCAAGAATTTTTACATTATTAGCAATTTTGGTTTTTCCTATCATGTATCCGTTTCCGTCAACTGTTCCGTTTACAGCGCCGGAACTTTGTTTTGAAAGCGACGCCTTGCCGTCCCTGAAGTTTACACGATAAACCTCGCCTATATGCGCGCTGTAATCGGAGGATGTTTCATATTCGTTTATAACTCCGTCTGCCGAAACAATTCTTATATAGAAGCTTGAATACTGATTGTCGCTTGCATTTGTATAATTCTTTCTTCCTGCCTCAGTAATATATCCTACAGCGGAGCTTGTAGAATTTGACGTAACAATTCCCGCGATTTTGCCCGTTCTTCCTAAAAGTGCAGTAACTGTATCGCCGTATTTCACGCTTCCGTTTGAGGAAAGCTCATTAAACGCCTCTATGCCTTCAATGCCGTAGGTCTGACCTGAAATTCTTACCTTTGACGGCGTATCCTTATTCGGCTCTGCCGCCTCATAAACGCCTATTACCTTATCCACATAAGCAAATACTATATCAAGCGGTTCACTGTAATACACAATATCATTTACTGCAACCGATGAAATATCGCTCTTAGCTCCGTTTCTAAACACTTTGCTCGCAGAATTTGCGCCTACCTCGCCTATCCACGAGTTCGACACAACCTTTACAGGTCCGCTGAAATTATTGGAGTCTACCTGAATATACTCAATTGAGCCGTCATTTCTGCGCTTAACATACAGCGTATCGCCCAGCACCAGTTCCGCCGCGCTTGACGCGCCGTAAAGCTTTGCGTTTCGTATATCTATGTTCTCAAATCCGCCGTCTCTATAGCCGATAATGCTCGTTGCAGACAGATGCGACGCGTCATCTGAGCTTGTCACATCCGACAAAACGGAATAAACAAAATACGTGTCATAACCGTCATTTTCAAATCCTCCGTCAGCTACAAACGCCACAGCCTCTTGGCTATTTTTAATAAAAATAGTTCCTGATTTGCCGACACTTGCACCGTTAAAACTCTGACCCTTTTCATAAGTTCCTGCAGACGTCAGCACATCGTTTCCGCCAAGCGAGCTATCCTCCTCCGATGTGGCGATGATATCAACATTATCTATCACCTCACAGTCGAATACACTCGCAAGCTTCTGCGCGCTGTTTTTCATCTTAATATTCAGTGTGTTATAAACAAGATTTGCGACCTGCCGTCTTGTCATTGTTTCTCCGACACCGGCATTTACATTGTCCGTCATGCCAAGATTATCCGCAAGCCCAATCTGACCGTAAGGCCACGAAACTCCAAAATCCTCCTCGCTGTATCCAAGTATTCTGAGGAGAATTGTCACTGCCTCCTCATAAGAAACAGTATCATCGGGATGAAAAGTCGCATCAATATAGCCTTTTACGTAGCCTGCCGATACGCCTGCCTTCACATAAGGAGCTGACCAATGCGTATATGGCACATCATTAAAGGGCGATATTCTAAGCCCCAGAGCAACCGTATTTTTGCTGCTTGATGCAGCAACCGCCATTTTCGTAAATTCCGCGCGCGAAACTTCTGCGTCAAGCCTGTAATTGCCGTCGCCGTCACCCTGCATAATCTTAAATTCAGATAAAAGATTTAATATATCCGCCTCGCTGTCCGCCGCTGATACATACACAGGTATCAGCATTGCAGTCAATATGAGGAATATTGCCGTAATTCTTTTCATACTAATAATTCCTTTCTGCAGCCATGAATTTCAAATTTAATCATATCTGAGCGCGTCTATCGGATTGAGCTGCGCCGCTTTTTTCGCAGGCAGATATCCAAAGCCTATTCCGATTGCAACCGACACGGAAAAAGCAACTACTATAGACGTAACAGAAGGCGTAATGGCGGTGTCAAGCAAAAGCTTTCCTGCGGCGACCGCTACAAGCGCTCCGACAATTATCCCTATCACTCCGCCTATACAGCTTACCGTTCCTGCTTCAATTACAAACTGCATCATTATATTTTTTTGCTTTGCGCCCAGAGATTTTCGTATGCCGATTTCCCTTGTGCGCTCAGTTACGGACACAAGCATTATATTCATAATTCCTATACCGCCGACAAGCAGTGATATTGCCGCGATACACACGAGAACCGTCTGCATTGAATTCATCATTGTAGACATATAATCAAGCATTTCTTTCATGCTTATAACATTGTAATAATCATCATCGCCGATTTTTTTGCTGAGCAGCTTTTTTATTGCCGCGCTTGTTTCATCAACGCGTTCCTCGTCGGCAGCCGTCAGAGTGTATGAATTTACAACGCTGCTGCCGCCCAAATTCATAGCCGTGGAATACGGTATGTATATTACATCATCGCTTCCGCCCGAAGAGGAATTGTTCTTTTCTTCAAGCACTCCGACCACGGTAAACGGCACGCCGTTTACTTTAAGTCTTTCCCCTACGGCATTTCCCTTGCCGAAATATTTATTCTCCTGATATGTTCCGATAACGCATACATTGCGCTTATTCATAACATCGGAATATCTTATAAACCGTCCCTGCGTAACAGTAAGCGATTTCATCTGCGCATATCCGTCGCTTACGCCTGTAACGCTTCCCGACTCGTTTTCAGTTCCGTTTTTAACCATTCCCGCAACAGCAATCACAGGGGAAGAGTCTGTGAACAAATCGGGATTTTCCTCTACGAGCTTATACATTTCGTCAGGCTCCACTTTTTTACCGTTTCTGGGCGTAATTGTCACCTGAATTGTATTCGTTCCGATTTCATTGAACATATCGGTAAGCTGCTGAGTCAGCCCGCCCATAAGACTTACGAGAATTATTACCGCCGCAATACCTATAATAATTCCGAGCATGGTAAGAAACGACCGCACCTTACTCGACCATATTGTAGCTATTGCCATTTTAAAGCATTTACCAATTCCCATTATTCATCACCTGCTCCCGCGCTGTCACGGCGCGAAACCACATCGTCGCCGTCGGCAGGTCCGTCATAAACGATTTTCCCGTCTGTAATACGTATCACTCTCTCCGCCTGCGCCGCGATTGAATTATCATGCGTAATAAGAACTATCGTATTGCCCTCTTCATGAAGCTCTTTTAAAAACCGCATAACATCCCTGCCCGTTTTGGAATCCAAAGCTCCCGTAGGCTCATCTGCAAGTATTACCGACGGATTTCCCGCAAGAGCACGGGCAATCGACACTCTCTGCTGCTGACCTCCCGAAAGCTGTGACGGAAAATTTTTCGCCTTATCCTTTAAGCCCACTCTGTCAAGAGACATCAGCGCGCGTTCTCTCTGCTCGCTGTCGCTCACGCCTCCGTAAAGAAGCGGAAGCGCAACATTGTCAAGAAGCGTAAGCTTCGGAAGCAGATTATACTGCTGAAATATAAAACCGAGCATTTTATTCCTGACCTCTGCAAGCTCGTCGTCAGTATAATGGCTTATATCCTTACCATTAAGCCTATATGTGCCGCTCGTTGCAACATCAAGACAGCCTATTATATTCATGCATGTTGATTTTCCGCTTCCAGATTTTCCGATTATTGCGACAAATTCGCCTTTTTCTATTGTCATTGATATACCGTCAAGCGCGTGAACCTCGCTATCGCCCATATAATATATCTTATATATATCCTTTAATTCTACCAATGGAGGCATCTGCTTCACCTCCGTTACATTCCGCCCGGAGGTCCGCCGCCTGAGGGAGGTCCTCCTGAACCGCCGCCTGTGCCGCCCATTTCTCCGTTCATGCGCTGCTCCATCATCTTCTGCAAATCGCTTGTCATATCAGCCTCCTGAAGGCGTACTATATCTCCCTCTGAAAGCCCTGATTTTATTTCTATATAATTATCATCGCTTATTCCTGTTTTTACTTCTACGCTTCTGTAGCCCTCGGGCGCGTTGTCCTTGTCATCCTCTTTTTTACCCTGAACATATACCACATTGCCTCTGTTAAGCGCGCTTACGGGTACGGAAATCACATTTTTCACTTTTTCAACCTCAATTTCGGCGTCAATATTCATTCCCGGCAAAAGCTTGCCATAATTCTTTATCGCGACTGTTACAGGATATGTTGTCACTCCGTTTGCAGCCGCGCCGTTAATGCTCACATTTTCCACAACTCCGCTGAAAGTTTCGCCGGCAATCGCGTCTGCCGTAACCTTAACCTTCTGCCCTATTTCTATAGAAGATATATCTATTTCATCAACATTTATTTCAAATTTCATTCCCGACAAATCGTAAATAATGCACATCGGGTCAACTGCAGATTTGGCAGTGTCCATTTTATCGCCTGCCTTAACATTTTTCGTGACTACGCGTCCTGCAATAGGCGCGGTTATCGTATAATCTTCAAGTACCTTTTCAGCTTTTTCCAGTGACAGCTTTGCGTCCTCAAGACCAAGCTCAGCGCTTTTTATCGCGCTGTCCTTCGCGAACGTGTCGCTTGAGAGCACTGCCTTCTGCAAGGCTAAATTCGCGTCATTCAGCGAAACGCGAGCATTTATAACCGCACTGTCAGCCGAATATTCGTCACTCGCTATAACCGCTTTATCAAGCGACAGCCTTGCGTCATTGAGCGACATTTCAGCCGTTTTCAGATTGGAATTTACCGAATCTGAACTGAGCCTTACAACTGTCTCTCCATCGGAAACATAATCATTTTCATGCTTAACAACCTCGCTTACAATTCCCGAAGTTTTTGCAGTAATCGTCCAGACATTTGTATATTCAAAACTCGCCGCATCATTGCAGGCAATACCGTTTACAACCGCAGTTGCCTTATCATTTGCCGTCAGCGCGCCCGGATTTTCAAGTTCCATTTTAACATATATTACCTTTGCATGATTATCTGTTGCCACAGATGCTCCGCTTATTTCCGAAACCCACGCGCCTATTACATCTCCTGTGCCGACGACGGTTAATTCCGCTGTATCTCCCACGCTTATGCCGTATGCGTCAATTTCATTAAACGGCAGTCTTATACTCATAGTATTGTCGGAATAAACATCTGCTATTTTTCCATTGACATACTCGCCTTCCGAAACATATATTTTCGCTATTTTTCCTGATATGCCTGATGTCACATTAAGCTCGTTTACAGTCCTCTGCGCGTCATCATACGCCTGCTGTGCCTTATCAACCATAAGCTGCGCACTTTTTACATTTTTATCGCTTGTCGAAGCGTTCTGGCTTTTAGACTTAACCGCGTCATCATAAGCCTGCTGCGCCTTTTGAACCGCAAGTCTTGCGCTTTCTATATTCTTATCGTTTGAATTTGATGTAAGTGACTTATCTTTAACAGCGTCGTTATATGACTGCTGTGCTTTCGTAACTGCGTTTTTTGCGCTTTTTACACTGTTTTCCGCCGTTTGAGAATCAATCTGATAGAGCTTGTCGCCTTTTTTTACGGTATCGCCTTCGTCTACAAAATCTTTCATTACTTCACCCGTTACAATGGCGGTTATCGAATACGAATCCTTCGGTTCTATAACGGACGAGCCCGTAACAGTATGTACAATATCGCGCCGCTCAACACTTACTATATTTTCAGAATTTGCGGAATTTTTAAGTTTTCTCGCATGAGCGCATGAACCAAACATAAAAATGATAAGAACAAAAATAACACCTGCAATAATCACCGTTCTCAGCTTGAAATTCTTGCCGAATACGGTAAGCAGCTTTTTATTTTTATCAAAGGATACGTTATCCTTTATTTTATTAAAAACAAATTTTATCTTCTCTCTGACAGGGGCTGATTTATCCCAAAGCTTTTGGAAGCTTATATTCTTTCCAAACACTGTCAGGCTTTTATTCTTTTTGTCAAAAAAGAATTTGTTTGATGCCATTTTACTACCCCTTTCATTATGTTAATATTTTATCATACGCAAAATTTTGTGTCAATATCATCACAAAATATTCACAATATTCATAATTTAACTAAAATTGCCTTTGCTTCATCATACTAAAATATGCGCCGTTAAAGGCGCATATAATTCTTCTTCCGAATTTTATTCCGCAAAATTGCAGTCCCATTCGGTTATATATTCATTTATAATCTTTTTCTGCGACGCATCATATCCAACCTTATACAAATAACCGCTTTCCTTTTCGGTAACATAAGCATATCCGCCGTAATTTTTGTAATCGCTTACATCGGTATAGAAAATCTGAGTCAAGTCTCCGCCGTTTGGATTCCCTGCGTAAAGTCCGTCATAAACCGCGAAAAGCTTTCCGTTTTTCACCTTGACGTCCTTTGCGTAAGCAACATAATTCCCGTAAGAATTTCCGCTTAAATCCGCGCTGTAAACCTCGTCTCTGAACGCGTTTTTGTAATAAACCGTGTTGCCCCACTGCGACAGAACGCTTACGGAAAACCAATTGCTGTCAAGGTCTGCTATTTTGTGATTATCTGAGCCATCTATATTCATAACGTATATATCTTGTCCCTCGTCAGAATTTATGTACACAATTTTTCCGCTATCACGAAGCTGGTTTGAACAGATTGTTGAGTAAACATCATTAAGCTCAGACCTGTGCAGACCGTCCGGCGTAAGACGCGATATTGTATTATACCACGCCGCATTTTCCACAAATACAAAATCATCGCTGAAATAGCAGTTAAACGGATAGAGCGTCAGATTATCGCCCATTGTGAGCGTATTTACCTCCAAGCTCGTCAAATTCTTTGAATACATTCTGTCGTCATTAAATTCGTTATAAAATGCGTAATCCCCATGAATTTCCGCATATCTTACAGCCGAATTTGTAAGCTGTTCGCGTGCCAGCGTATCAAGCGCTGTTCTGCACAGCACACCCGTTTTTTCAGGCATTCCGATACCGCTTTCCATATAATAAACATAATTGTCCTTGAAGCCTGCAATATAAACAGGCGACTCTGCTACAAGCTGTTCATTCGTTCCGTCGCTGCGGTAAAGCATATTGTCGTCACGCGATACGTAGTAAACCAAGCCGTTATAATATTTTATTTCCTTAACGCTTTTATCCGAAAGTCTTCTTCTCTGCATACCGTCAGCCGTTACAGCGTAGAGCTTTCCGTAATCATGCTCTGATGAATAATAAATCCACTTATTCTCATCGGCAGGATTATCTATAAACACAGTTTTTGTGTCGTAATCCCAGCCGACATTCGCGCGAAGCGTTTCCGATACTGCCCTTACAGGAACATAAGTACGGCTGTCAATAATTTTCGCAGGAACATCTATTGCAATGTCACAGCTTCGCACC
>CAYUSE010000025.1:0-14372 GCA_964447095.1 uncultured Lachnospiraceae bacterium
AGCCCTCGAAAGCGTCGACAAGCAGCAAAACGCCGTCAACCATTTCAAGTCCGCGTTCAACCTCGCCGCCGAAATCGGCGTGTCCCGGAGTGTCAATAATATTGATTTTCACGCCTTTATAATATAAAGACGTGTTCTTTGCCAAAATCGTAATTCCGCGCTCGCGCTCTAAGTCGTTGGAGTCCATAACTCTCTCGTCAACCTGCTCGTTCTCACGGAAGGTTCCGCTCTGCGCGAGCATTGCGTCAACAAGCGTTGTTTTGCCGTGGTCAACGTGCGCGATTATGGCAATATTTCGTATATTTTCACGTTTTATCATAGATGCTAACCTCTTTTTATAATAATTTTTATCTTAACTGCGCGCCGAGCTGATGTTCAAGATTTTTAACAACCTTGTCAAAAACCTTCTGCACTTCTTCACCTGTAAGGCTTCTGTCGGCAGCTCGGTAAACGGCGCTGTAAGCAACGCTCTTTTTGCCTTCGGGTATCTGCTCGCCCTCGTAAACATCAAACAGCGCAAGGCTTTCGAGCGTTTTACCCGACGCTTTGCTTATAATCTCTTCAATATCCGCAACAGGGACGGCTTTATCAACAAGCATTGCGATATCTCTTGTCACAGCAGGGAACTTCGGAAGCTCCTTGAATTTAATATCGGTCTTTATATTTAAGAATACATTCTCAAAATCAAGCTCCGCAATATATACAGGGGTATCAATTCCGTATTTTCTGCTGATTGCAGGATGGATTTCGCCGATGATTCCGAGAGTTTTTCCGCCTGCCTTAACCTCTGCGCAGCGTCCCGGATGGAATGTAGGATTATCTGTAACGGCTGAATATTTAACATTTTGAACATTCAGTCTTGCAAATAAGCTTTCGCATATACCCTTGATATCAAAGAAATCTGCTTTATCGCCGTACATTCCCATAGTGATTTTATACGGCTCGTCAGGCAGACTGCCGTCCTCTGACGGAACGAACACCTTACCGATTTCAAACAGCCTTGCCGACGGGTTTCTGTAATTATAGTTTCTTGACAGAATATCAAGCATGCTTGCGATTGTTGTTGTGCGCATGATTGATGTATCCTCGCCGAGCGGATTTGATATTTTGACTGTGTTTCTGAGAACGCTGTCAGACGGAATGTTCAGCTTATCGAATATTGACGGGCTTGTGAACGTATATGTGTAAATCTCATACATTCCTATTGCCGTAAGAGCTTCCATAATGCTGTCCTGCGCTTTTTGACGGTCAGTTTTCTTGCCGCAGGTTGCTTCTCCCGAAAGAAGCGTAACAGGAATTTTGTCATAGCCGTAAAATCTTGCGACTTCTTCGGCAATATCTGCTTCACCCTCAAGGTCGGGGCGGAAGGACGGGGGAGTAACAGTCATTTTGTCAAGGTCAGTTTTAATTTCCAAAGCATCAAAGGTCTTTACCATATCTTCCGTTGAAATATCCGTTCCCAAAAACGCGTTGATTTTATCAGGTCTGAACGCAAGAGGTTTCATATCAGTTACATTGCCCATAACATCAATCATTCCGCCGACAACCTCGCCGCAGCCAAGCTCTTCTACAAGCTGACATGCGCGCTCTACTGCCGGAACGGTATTATTGTAATCAAGCCCCTTTTCATATCTTGAGGACGCTTCTGTTCTTAAGCCCACTCTCTGCGCCGTAAGTCTTACCGAAGCGCCGTCAAAGGTTGCAGATTCAAAAATAACGGTTGTTGTATCGTCCTTGACCTCACTGTTGAAGCCGCCCATTACACCCGCGATTGCAACGGCTCTTTTGCCGTCTGCAATTACAAGGTCGTCAGATGTAAGCTTTCTGTCCTGCTCGTCAAGCGTTTTTATAACCTCGCCGTTTTCCGCGCGGCGCACGATAATTTTATTGTCCTCTAAATCTCTTAAATCAAAAGCATGCATGGGCTGACTGTATTCAAGTAAAACATAGTTTGTAATATCAACGATATTGTTAATCGGGCGAACTCCGCACGCTGTAAGCCTTTGCTGCATCCACGCAGGCGACGGCGCGATTTTTACGTTCTTAACCATTCTCGCGCAGTAACGCTTGCATTTGTCCTTATCAAGCACGTCAACGCTTATTGTGTCGGTGATATTTTCGCTGTTTTCCGTAAACTTAACCTCAGGTATAGTAAACTTCTTATCAAATGTCGCCGCAGTTTCACGCGCCAGACCGATAATCGAGAAGCAATCGGGACGGTTTGAGGTTATTTCAAACTCAACAACCGTTTCATTCATTCCGAAAATGTCCTTTATATCCTTGCCTATCGGTGTATCGTCAGGCAAAATCAGAATACCGTATTCAGGCTCATAGCCAAGCATATCCTCGGTTATTCCAAGCTCGTCATGCGAGCATATCATACCGCAGGATTCAACGCCGCGCAGCTTGCCTTTTTTGATTTTGCCGCCGGGTAAAACCGCTCCGACAAGCGCAACAGGCGCGATAATTCCTGCCTTAACATTCGGCGCACCGCAGACAATCTGCAATATTTCGCCTGTGCCTGCGTCTACCGTGCAGACATGCAGATGGTCGCTGTCGGGGTGATCCTCGCAGGTTAAAACTTTTCCTGCGACAACATTCTGCACAGCTTCGCCTATATTTTCGAAGCCCTCAACTTTTGAGCCCGACATAGTAATTCTGTCCGCATATTCCTTCGGCTCTACGTCTATGTCCATATAGTCGCTAAGCCAGCTCATAGGTAAATTCATATCTATACATTCCTTTCAATCTCTTTTAAAAATTTCTCCGACTGTCTCGTGCGGTGAAAAATATATATTTTTTTATTTTTGTCTGCATTTCTTATTTGCTCCAGTTCACTGTAAACCTTTTTCCGCTTTTTACGGCAATCCCAAACTACCCAGCGCAGGAACTCTAAATCGAGCTTTTCAGGACAATCTTTTCCCATATCGGGACGTGTCTTGCCGTTATACATAATGCGTCTTTTGATAACGCGCCATAGGCACAGAAATCTGTTGTAATCAAGAAATATAATCGTGTCCGCTTTTTCAATCCGTTCTTCGTATAAAATCGCTCTGTATGAGCCTTCAACAATCCAGCGGCTGCGCTCCAGAACAGGCGCAAGCAGTTTTCGTTTGTGTTCTCTTGTGCTTTCCACCCAGCCCGGTAACCAGTGGAGCGCGTCCATATATGTCGGTTCAATTCCGAGTATTTCCCCTAAACATCTTGCGAGCGTTGATTTTCCGCAGCCTGAAAAGCCTAAAATCATTATCCTGTCCATCAGAATTGTCCCAAGAAACGCAGGTCGTTTTCAAAGAATAAACGAATATCGTTAATTCCGTACTTGCCCATTGCTATTCTTTCAAGTCCGATACCGAACGCGAAGCCCGAATAAACCTCGGGGTCAATATCACAGTTTTGGAGTACTTTCGGATGAACCATACCGCAGCCCAAAATTTCAATCCAGCCCTCGCCCTTGCAGACGCTGCAGCCCTTACCGCCGCAGGCAAAGCATGATATGTCAGCCTCTGCCGACGGCTCTGTGAACGGGAAATGGTGCGGACGGAAACGAACTCTTGTATTTTCGCCGTAAAGCTCCTTTAAAAAGGTTTCAATCGTACCCTTTAAATCCGCCATTGTAACACCCTTGTCAACGACAAGTCCCTCAATCTGGTGGAACACGGGCGAATGTGTCGCGTCAAGCGCGTCGCTCCTGTAAACCTTACCCGGAGCAATCATTCTTATAGGCGGCTTTTTCTTTTCCATAACGCGAACCTGTATGCCCGAAGTCTGCGTTCTCAAAACCGTGTTGTCATTTATATAGAACGTGTCCTGAGTGTCGCGGGCAGGATGATTTTTCGGAATATTTAAAGCTTCAAAGTTGTAATAGTCGGACTCCACCTCGGGACCGTCCGCAATTTCAAAGCCCATTCCGATAAACGTATCTTTGATGTTGTTCATTACCTTTGTAAGAGGATGAATATCGCCTGTTTTCGGAGCTTTTCCCGGCATTGTAACGTCCAAAACCTCGGACTTTAGCTTTGCTTCTTCTAATTTTGCGGCAATTTCTGATTTCTTTGTGTCAATATGGTTTTCTATTGACGCGCGTATTTCATTGGCGAGCGCGCCGATTACCGGACGCTCCTCTGCGCTTAGCTTACCCATGCCCTTTAATACTGCCGTAAGCTCGCCTTTTTTTCCTAAGAATTTAATTCTTGCTTCTTCAAGCGCGTCTATGTCGGACGCTTTTTGCAGCACATCTAATGCCGCTGTTTTGATTTCTTCAAGTTTTTGCTTCATTGCTTATGTTCCTTTCCAAAAAATTAAAAACACTTCGTCCATTTGCGAAATCTCGCAAAAATGGGACGAAGTGTGAATTCTCCGCGGTACCACCCGACTTCCGATATTGTATCGGCACTCATAAATGTATAACGGCATTACCCGTCACGAGCTACTGAATATTCACCCGTGAAGCTCCGGAATGAAATTTCGGTCTGTACCCTTACCGCATGAACTCACAGCTCAATAATTCATGCTCTCTCTGTGGCGAAATACAGCTTACTTTGTTCCATCATTGCCTTTATTATTCAATTTGAGGGTATTATATCACGGTTTAGCGCATTTGTCAATTACTTTTTAGAAAAACAAACGGTTGATTTTACACGGTTATTATGGTATTATAGCAATAGATATATGAAAGGAACAACCCAAATGAAAACAAAAACAACATTTATATGCTCCGAATGCGGATACAAGTCGCCGAAATGGCTCGGCAAATGTCCGGGCTGCAATCAATGGAACACATTTCAGGAAACGCTTGAACAGACCGTGAAAAGTGTGGACTCGCCTGTTTCTTCTACTGTTGTATCGGCAAAAATGCCTCAGAAAATCAATGAGGTAAAGGTTGGCTATGAAACACGCTATGAAACGGGCTTTAAGGAGCTTGACAGGGTATTGGGAGGCGGAATAGTCGAGGGCTCGCTGATACTTGTCGGCGGTGATCCCGGAATAGGCAAATCAACAATATTGCTCCAAATCTGCCAAAAAGCGGGAGAAAACCGCAAAATACTTTATATAAGCGGCGAGGAAAGCGAGGGTCAGATAAAGCTCCGCGCAAAGCGTCTCGGAGTAACAACAGATAATCTGTATCTTGTATCGGAAACAGAGGTTGAAACCGTTATAGAATGTATAAATACGGTTAAGCCCGACATTGTGATAATCGACTCGATACAGACCATGCACAGAAGCGATATAGCCTCGGCGGCGGGGAGTGTTCCGCAGGTGAGGGAGGCGACAAATGCATTTATGCATATAGCAAAAAGCGCGGGCATTTCTATGTTTATTGTCGGTCATGTTACAAAGGACGGCGCGCTTGCAGGTCCGAGAGTGCTTGAACACATAGTTGACTGTGTGCTGTATTTTGAGGGTGACAGACAAAACACATTCCGTATTCTTCGCGCCGTTAAAAACCGATTTGGCTCAACAAATGAAATCGGTGTTTTTGAAATGCGCGAAAACGGATTGTGCGAGGTGGAAAATCCCTCAATGATGCTTCTGGAGGGCAGGAGCGAGAATATTTCGGGTTCAAGCGTTGTCTGCACAATGGAGGGTACGCGCGGCGTTATGGCGGAAATTCAGGCGCTTGTCACTCCCACAGGTTTTGGAAATCCCAGACGAATGACGAATGGAATTGATATAAACAGAGTGCTGTTGCTTATTGCCGTGCTTGAAAAGCGCGCGAGAATGAATTTGTCAAATTCGGACGTTTATATAAATGTCGCGGGCGGACTGCGTATTGACGAGCGCGCCGTAGACCTCGGAGTATGCGCCGCAATTGCTACAAGCCAGATGGACGTATCTCTGCCGTCAGATATGATGTTTATAGGCGAGGTTGGCTTGGGCGGTGAGCTTCGCTCTGTTTCACAGCTTGAAAAGAGGCTCAGCGAAGCTTCAAAGCTCGGCTTTAAAACGGCGATAGTGCCGAAAATGTCATTGCGTTCGGTAAAAATTCCGGACGGCTTTACCGCCTACGGAGTACGTACCATAAGCGAAGCAATAGGAATAATCAGACGAAAATAGCCGCAAATTTGACATTTTGCATAAAATATATTATAATAGTAGAAAAAGAAAGGGACGGAAGCTATGGAAGAACAGCGAAAAGCAGGCAGTAAAGAATTTATTTTTACACTTATATGGGCTGTTATTGTATTTCTTATAGGACAGATACTTGCAGATAAAATACAGGTTTATAAATTTATCGGAGGCTTAATTATGCTTTTGATGTACTGTATTGTAGGATTTTTTGTACTTACACGCTACAGCGCAGTTTTTACATACACCGTTAATAATAACCGCATAAAAATCAACCGTCTTATAGGACACAGAAACAAGGAGATTGATTTTGCGATAAGCAATATAACGAAAATAGCAGCGGCGGGAGAAAAAATAAACGCGCAAAATGTATATTGCATGACGCCGAAAATTTTTTCCAAGAAAGGCACAAGTTGCATTGTCTATAACAAATCGGGTTTTGAAGAGGCGGTTATTTTTGAACCTTCAAGAGAAATGATGAAAAGCATTGAAATTTTAATGAATAATAAGGATGATAATGAATGAAAAAAGTAGTTGGAATTAGATTTAAGCCTGCCGGAAAGACATATTACTTTGATCCTCTCGGCTTTGATTTAAAGACCGGTGATGATGTGATTGTCGAAACGAGCCGGGGAATTGAAATGGGAACGGTAGCAATCGGCAATAAGGAGCTTTCGGAGGAGGACCAGTTTACAAAGCCGCTTAAAGGCGTATTGCGGATGGCAACGGAGGATGATAAACGCGTAAAGCGTGAAAATAAGCTTCGTGAGGAGGAAGCGTTTAAGATATGTCTTAATAAAATCAAAGAGCATAAGCTTGAGATGAAGCTTGTCGAGGTTGAATACAGCTTTGACGGAAGCAAGATTTTATTTTATTTTACCGCGGAGGGGCGTGTTGATTTTCGCGAGCTTGTAAAAGACCTTGCAACAGTATTCAGAACGAGAATAGAGCTTCGTCAGATTGGAGTGCGTGACGAATCAAAGGCGCTTGGCAGTATAGGGGTATGCGGAAGAAGTTTATGCTGCTCGCAGTTTCTTGATGAATTTGTTCCTGTTTCAATAAAAATGGCAAAAGAGCAGGGATTGTCGCTTAATCCTTCAAAAATATCGGGAGCCTGCGGAAGATTGATGTGCTGTCTGAAATTTGAGCAGGATACTTATGAGGAGCTGATAAAAACAATGCCGAAGCCCGGGCTGACCGTTAAAACACCTGACGGTGTCGGTACTGTGGATTCGGTAAGTATTTTAAGAGGACTTGTCAAGGTTAGATTTGAAACGGACAATGAAAAGGTTTTGAAGGAATTCAATGCCGATGAGGTTACACTGAACAGAAAGTCTAAGCAGGCTGACAAAAATTAAATGCAGCTAACTAAAGTAATCGTTAAAACCTCTTGAAGATTTAAAAAAAGTATGATATACTGTCTATAACAGTATGTTAAGGAGGTGTGTTTTAATGGCATATAAAATTTCAGATGAATGCATCAGCTGCGGAGCTTGTGCTGCTGAATGTCCCGTAAGCGCAATAAGTGAAGGTGATACTTCTTATGTTATCGATGCTGATACATGTATCGAGTGCGGCGCTTGCGCAGGTGTATGTCCGGTAGGAGCTCCTGCTCAGGACTAATTGAACATAAAAATTAAAAGGTGTTGCAGTCTTATGGATTACAACACCTTTTGCTTTATAAAGAGCTTTTCCTGATTGTCCGATACGGGAAAGCAAAATAAAATTAGGGCGGAAAGGAAGTCAGCATTTATGAAAAAAGTTTTTACAATATTGCTTACTGCTTTTTTAATTTGTTTATTATGCGCCTGCTCAAACAAGGCAGTTGTAACGATGGAAAGGGCGGAACGCGTTCCGTCAACGGGTTCGTCATGGACAATTCTTGTCTATATGTGCGGTTCTGATATGGAGTCTCAGAAAGGAGAAGCTACAAAGTGCCTTGAAGCAATGCGGTCCATTGATTATCCGGAAAATATAAATGTTGTTGTCGAAACGGGCGGCAGCAAGGAATGGCATACAAACGGAATATATTCCGATTATCTGCAAAGGTTTGAAATGCAGAAGGGAAGTATGCTGCTTGCAGACCAGACGGCTTCGGCGGATATGGGAAATTACAGAACCTTCCGCGATTTCCTGCAATGGGGAATTAAGGCGTATCCCGCAAATCATTATATGGCGGTGGTGTATAATCACGGCGGCGGAAGCATGACGGGTACGGCGTTTGACGAACTTTTTGAAAATGACTGCTTAAATCTTGAGGAGCTTTCGTATGCGATAAGCCTTTCGGGCGTGAAATTTGATATTATCGGATTTGACGCAAGCCTGATGGGAAATCTTGAAACGGCGTCAGCGCTTTCACAGTACGGCGACTATATGATTGCGCCTGCGGAATATTCTCCGGCAAGCTGGAATTATGCCGAGGCTATTCAGTGCATAATTGATAATCCCGATGCGGATACAGGCGAAATAAGTAAGGT
Organism: uncultured Lachnospiraceae bacterium; assembly: GCA_964447095.1. Lineage (GTDB taxonomy): Bacteria > Bacillota > Clostridia > UBA1381 > UBA1381 > JALEPO01. The sequence goes on from CAYUSE010000025.1 coordinate 8,547, forward strand.
AGTATGTGACGCGGCATATCATGGATATGACGAGCGCACAGCGGAAATCGCATCTGTAGCGGTAACGGATTTGACGAAAATTTCCACACTGGCTCAGTCCTTTGACGGTCTTGCAGGAGTAATGCTTACGGCGGCGGACGGTCTTGCGAATTGCGCGCATTTGCAGAGAAATCTTCAATATACGCATATATACGGCGCTAATTCATTGGGTGAGGGATATACAAATATGGTGGATTTGGGAAATCTCGCGTCGATTGTACAGGAAAATACGGGAACAACAAGCGACCTTCTGGGACAAATTCTGAATGAAACCGTTATCTATGTCAGAAACGGCAAATATCATGACGGCGCTTCGGGCTTGGGCGTATTTTATCCGCTGGATAATAGTCCCGAAACAGTTGACAGATATATGGAGATTTCCATCAGCAATAACTATAACCGATATTTGAAGAGTGTTGTAATAGACCCGAATTCGCAGCTTACAAATGATTATCATTCCTCGTGGGCATGGCTTGATTACAATAATGAAATACAGAACTTTGCAAACCATACATCTGTAAATGAGGATAATTATTACGAGCTTGGTCTGGAGGGGAATATGGACATAATCAAAAGCGTCGGTGTTGATATTTATCATTATAATAATGACAATAACGGCGTTTACGCGCATCTGTACCGCGACAGCGAGCCCGACAGCCAATGGGACAGCGGATTGTTTACTTATGATTTGAAAAAAATTCCTATGCTTAACGGCAAGCTTGTCACTATGGATTTTATCGGCTGGGGAGGAGCGTATAAAATTTATTCAATTCCTGTTATCATAAACGGAGATAAATCCAATATCCGCATAGCGTATAATCCGGAAAACGGAGATTATGAAATTCTTGGTTCATGGCGCGGAATTGACCCTGAAAACGGAAAGTCGGACAGATATTTGAGAAAATTGAAGCTGTTTGACAGAATTACGCCCGTCTTTAATACAAACGAGGGCGGTTATGTGCTCGGCAAGCCGTTTACAGTAGGCTTTAACGGCGTTAAAATCAGCGAAAAAACGCCCGAAACGGGAAAATATATGCTCGAATATGATGTTCGCGATATATACGGAAATAAGCTTGATGTAAATTCCGTGCTTGTAGATAAACGCGCGGCAGGGAAGAGCATGCATCAGTAATATAATTTTTTGATTACGATAAAGCGGCTGTTAAAAAACAGCCGCTTTTGTGTGTTTGAAAAATATTTAATTATTCGGTATAAAGTATGCAGGAGGCGTAAACGGGCTGCATGCCGTTCCATACAAACACTTTTGCATTTTGCGGAATATCTGTATAGGTAAACGATACATTGCCGTTTGTGACTATATCCGTATGCTTGCTTATGTTTACAAGCCTGTTTTCATCATATTGAGCAATATAGGTATCAAGCGCAGTTCCTTCTCCGTTTTTAACCGTATAGCTTATTTTGCTGTTCTTAAGCGTCACTTTATCTACAGAAATACCGTTGTTTTCCTCAGGAGGATTTGTAGGGGCGGTTGTTTCTGACGGCGGTTCTTCCTCTGATGAAAGAGTAAACGACGCGCCGTAAAATTCAGCCTTTGAGCCTTCTATATACGCGTAATATTTTACGCCCTTTTTAAGCTCTCCGCTAAGCGATGTAAACTCGCTTTCCTCAGTTTCATTTTTATAAGAGCTTATAATATTTCCTTCGCTGTCATTTATTTTCATAGTCTTTCCTGCTCCGACTTTACAATAGAAGGTAAAAATGCCGTTATGCTCGGGAGTATAGCTGATTGCTGCGCCTGCCGCTCCGTTGTTGGAGGGGTTTGTGCTGCCTGCGGCGCAGCCTGAAAATTCCTCGCCGTCTATATCCTTTGCCGACTCCTTGTAGGTTAAATTTTCAACAGCGGTCAGATTTTTCATCATTTCGCCGTTTTCGCTGACGCTTGCATTTGCTCTCCACCATACGGGCTTTGCAGCTTGTGAAAATTCTATTCCCGTAAAACAGCCCTTTGAGCCTGCGACATAAATATAATACGTTTTTCCTGCCTTAACCTGAGCTGTGAGATATGTGCTGTCAGCATGACCGTTAATGCTTGCGAGACAGTCGCTTTCCTTTGCCGCGCCCTCTTCGATTATATAGAGCGTTTTGGCTTTGTCTGCGCTTCCGAGTCTTGTTATATACGCCGTCAAGAAGCCGTTTTCTTCGGCGGTATATTTAAACGCTGTACCCGTTGCTGTTCCGTTTGAAAAAGCTCCTGTGGCTGATGAAGATATATATCCTGCAAAAGCCTCGTTATTGATTGTCACATTGCTCGTCTTATACGATGCATCAAAAAGCGTTGTAAGACCGTCAAAAAGCTCTGCGCCCGCGGGCTTTGCATTATCAGCTTCAGACGCTTTCCAGAAAGACGCGTTTGATAAAACAGTGATTGTAAAGGTTTTGCTCATATTGTATTTGCCTGCGGAAATATTCGCGGTAAGAGTGACGCTTTGATTATCCGTTTTTCTGTTTACCTGACTTATTTTGTTGTTCTTAATTTTTATCGCTGACGAAGATGAAGTCCAGATTATATCAAGATTGTGCAGACTGCTCTTTTGAGGCAGTATTAAATCCGACGGAGCTTTGATTGAACTTACATTTAGAGAAAGAGCCTCCAAATCTTCCTTTATATTATTGTAGTCCTCGCCCAAATCTGCAGTGGCAGGCGTTTCAGTGACAACGCCCTCGGGGAAGGCGTCAACTGTGAGGTCGTTTGCATAATATTCAATATTCATGTAGCCTCTGCCGAGATAGTCGCCTGAGGCGTCGTCTTTATTCGGATTAAGTCCGCGTGCAATTTCCCACTCGTCGCTCATGCCGTCGCCGTCTGTATCAACAATGGTTTTATTTACGGTTTTAGGATAATATTCTTCGTAATTAATTTGTTTTATATTGTATTTTGAAATAGCCGATTTTTGCTCGCTGTCGCTTACGGTATCAACGCATGCGCCCGTAAGATAACCTGTGCCGTTTCTCGCCTCGTCCATAACCTCGCGGTCTATTCGAGGACGGACTTCCGGATTTATGCCTGCGCCCGAGTATGTAAGCACTGTTTCAAAGGCTTCCTCGGCAGTCTGAGCGTTAGGCGCTACAGACGCATCGTTTCCGTTTATATCATATACGGGAAAATACTCCGAGGAGCGGTAAAACGCTTCGTCAAAACCGACTCCGCCCCAGTTGTCATTTTCGATAGACGAGCTGTAAACCGAGCCGTCCTTTTTGCGGATTGTGTTGCCGTTTACAAAAAATTTGTAATTTTCAATTGCTGAACCGCTGTTTCTTACCATAAAATGATAGCTTCCTTTAGTTCCGTTTCCAGCTTTAAGATAATTTCCGACATAATTGATATGACCGAGTGTGCCGTAGCCTGTCTGATACCCCCAATCGTACATGACGTTATTTACAAAATCCATTGCATTTGTTTTTTCGACTTTGCCGCGGAAATTACGAGAGATATTATGCGCAATCATATTATGGTGCCATGAATTTTGTCCCTTGCCGAACATTATTCCAAATCCGTGCAAGCCCTTGGCGTGAGTTGAGACGCAGTTTGAAGGACCGATAATTGAATACTGCACTGTTTGGTTCATATTGTTTGAATATAGGCCCCACTGCTCGTCATTTCCCCAGCCGATTGAACAGTGGTCAATAATAGAATTTGAGCCGTTATTTCCGCCCCACGCGTCATATTCGCCGCTGCCGCGCTCGCCGGGACGCGAGGAAATAAAGCGGATAATTTGATTATCACCACCCTGACCGAGCTTTCTGCCCGAAAGCGTAATTCCCGCGCCGCCCGGAGCAGTCTGCCCGAGAATTGTAATGTTGCTTTTTACAACAATGTCCGATTTCAGCGTAATAGTTCCGCCAACATCAAATACGACAACCCTGTTTGAGCCTGAAACCGCGTCACGGAAGGAGCCCGCGCCGCTGTCGTTAAGATTTGTTACATGATAGATTTTTCCGCCTCGTCCGCCTGTCGCATATTTTCCGGCGCCTTCCGCTCCGGGAAAGGCTTCAATAGAGCCTGCGGAATGAACGACAGGTACAATGCCCGCAATTAACAAGGACGCGCATACAACAGATAATATTTTTTTAAAGCTTAACACGTTTTCACCATTTAAATCCTTTCTGAAATGAATTATATAAATTATATATCAATGCGGTTAAATAAACAATATAAAATAAAGACAAGAGTAATTTTTCGGTAGAAAATAACAAAAAGCCAGAACAGTAAAAATAAAGCCATGCCGGTTTGCTAAGAATTGGCATTGACAGAAGCATTTTACAATGATATTATAAAACAAAAGGCGCGTGAGGATAAACAGTCTGTGAAACTTTCTTTCAGCCTTGGTTTTATGAAAGGAGCTAATAATTTAGGTATGAATATAGACAGGAAATCTAAAAAACCAATATATCAGCAGATATATGACAGCATAACCGACGAGATAATTCACGGGTATCTTATTCCTGAGGAAAGACTGAAATCCCGCCGTGCGCTCAGCTGTGAGCTGGGCGTATCTCCGCAAACGGTGGAGAGCGCGTATCAGAAGCTTGCAGCCGACGGATTTGTAATATCGCGTTTGGGAAGCGGATACTACGTTTCAAGCGACCGTGTATGGGATGAGGAGGAAAGGGTAATGAAAAGCCGTTTGTATAATTTCAGTACAAACGGCGTCGAAACCTCAAAGCTGCCCTTTGCGGAATGGTCTAAGCTTATGCGTATTACACTTAAAGAAAATACCGCGCTGTTTCAGCATGGTGAAAAAGCCGGAGAGTGGTGTCTCAGGAAGAGCATACGCCGTTATTTGTTCAGAACCCAGAATATAAAATGCCGCACAGAGCAGATTATAATAGGACCCGGAGCGGAGGATTTACTGCGCGATATATTTGAGCTGCTTGCGCCGGACAGCAAAATTCTGATGAATAATTACTATAATTACCGTGTAAATGCCGTTGCGAAAAATATGCGGAATACTATAGAATACATAACAAGCGGTGAAAACGGAATAGATATTGACGAACTGATGGAGCACAGGAACGGAGTTTTGTACCAGAAGCCTACGCATGACTTGCCAACAAGCATGACTCTTACGCGCGAAAAACGGGAGGAGCTTCTTAAATGGATTGGAAACGGACGCTATATAATAGAAGATTCGAGCGATAATGATTATCAATACGGCAGCAGGGAAAAAACTCTTTGGGAACTCAATGACGGAAAAAATATAATATATCTGGGAAGCTTTTCAGGAACAATTGCGCCGTCTATGAAAATAGGATATATAATAGCTCCCGAAGAAATCGTAAAACTGTGGTTTGAGAAAAAAGAATATTACACTAACCGTGTTTCACGTATTGAACAGGTCACGCTTTCAAGATTTATAGACCTTGGATATTATGAAAAACATGTCAACTATATGCGCCGTGTTTATATGGAAAAAACGCTTACTCTCAAAGCCGCGCTTGAAAATTCGCCTATAAGAAAAAATGTTACAGTAAAAGGCGACAGCGCAGGAATGTTTTGCTATATGCATTTGAATATAAATATTTCGGAGAAAAGAGCAAATCAAATTCTGACAGAGAACAGAATAAATATAAGTCCGCTTTCGGGGAGCGTATTTGATAAATCAAGAGCGGTATTTCCCGAATGTTCCTATACAATCGGATATGGCGAACTTACAAACTCCCAAATTCGTGAAGGAATTGCGCTTGTGTCGGATTTACTGAAAGATTACGCAGTGTAATATAATAAAAAATATTTTGGCATGGCTATTTTTATTGCAATTGGCACTG
>CAYUSE010000026.1:0-13801 GCA_964447095.1 uncultured Lachnospiraceae bacterium
CAGTGAGCGTGCTTACAAGCATTTTTGCCATTTCTTCACGCGTTACCAGCCTATCGGGAGTAAATGTTGTATCATCCGTACCTGAAACAATACCGTAGCAATACGCCTGAGCGACTGCCAAGCTGTCCGTATCGGTAAACGGAGACGAAACATTTTCATTAAGCTCCTCGTCTGTCAATCTTTTATATAGGTTGACAATCAATTCGCAGAACTCTTCGCGAGTTATATTCGCTTTTAAATTATTAGATACTACAGAGTAAGAAACCAATCCCGACTCATTAGCCGATATGTATTCCGAAATTGCCCAATTACTTAAATCCGCAGCCGAAGCAATCGAAAATGATGTTGCTGTGAAAGTCATTGACAAAGCAGCCAGGATGATTTTTTTTGCGATTTTATTCAAGATTACTCTCTCCTTTTCATCGTTACCTAAGTCTGTTTTTGCTTTTTTTGCTTGCAATACATATAACCTGTTTTGCGAAGCTTATGGGTATTGTATCATAGATGGTATGCTTTGTCAAGCTTTTGGAGGCAAGTTTTTAAAAAGTGTTAAAAACTTCTTAAGAACTTTTTAAAACCTGAGTAACACAATTGTAACATAAGAGCGGCTTTTGAAAAGAATTATGACGTATTTTGTAAAAATATGGCGGGAATATATATAATTCAGTCATACAAATGAATTAAAACACAGATATATTGTAAAATAAAACCAATATATTAACATAAAATTTTCATATTGAGTATAAATCTTACAAAATTATTACGAGAATATTTAGTTAAATAATTATATATAAACATTGACAATGTGCATAAATAATGGTAGAATAAAATATATAATATGTAAAATATTAACAAAACCAAAAAAGGGGGAGTATGGGAGTGAAGAAAAAATCAGAAGCTTTGGCGGTAACGCCGAGCAAAAAGCAGGGCTTTAAGTATTACTTAAAGCGCGATTGGCAGCTTTATGTTCTGTTGCTTTTTCCGCTGGCATTTGCGATAGTGTTTAAATTTTTACCGTTTTTGGGACTGTCGATAGCGTTTCTGGACTATGACGTTGTGGGCGGATTTTCAAATGCGAAATTTATAGGATTTGACGCATTTATAGAGGTCTTTAAAATGAAGGATTTCTATATTGCACTCAGAAATACGATTGTTCTGAACGGACTGGATTTGATAATCGGATTTCCCGCTCCTATTATATTGGCGATTTGCCTTAATGAAATAAGGAATAAATATTTTAAGCGTGTGTCGCAGACAATTTTATATCTGCCGCATTTTCTGTCATGGGTAATAATCGCAGGAATATTTTATCAGCTTCTTTCGCCGTCAACGGGCTACATAAATATAATGATTATGCGTCACGGCGGAGAAAGCATACCGTTTCTGACGGAAAAATGGCATTGGCTTGTGTCGTACTGCTTAATCGGCGTATGGCAGAGTATGGGCTGGGGTACGATTATATACCTCGCCGCGATTACGGGAATTAACGGTGATTTATATGAAGCCGCGACTGTTGACGGAGCTGGAAGATGGAGAAAAATATGGAATATCACTATTCCCTGCATACGCTCTACAATAGTTGTAATGCTTATTATGAGCCTTGGCAGAATTTTAGGAATATCCTTTGAGCGTCCGTACACGCTTGACAATCCGCTTGTTCGTGATTTTTCGGACGTTATATCAACCTTCGTTTACCGCGTCGGCTTGCAGTCGCACAGATACAATATCGCGACGGCTGTAGGATTGTTCCAATCTGTGGTCGGTCTTATTTTTGTAATAGGTTCTGATAAGATAGCAAAGTTAATGGGGGAGGATGGTATTATATGAAAAGAAAAGCATCTGATGTCTGTATAGACAGCTTAATGTATATTTTAATTGGCGTTTTATCGCTGATTTGCCTTATTCCGTTTATCCATGTTTTGTCGATGTCGATAAGCGGCAACGCGGCGGTTATGGCGAATAAGGTATTTCTGCTCCCGAAGGAACTAAATTTTGACGCGTATAAGACAGTTTTGGGTGACTCGTCAATGATGCGTTCATTATTGTTTTCTGTGTGGATAACGGTCGCATTTACGGCGCTTGGCATGTTTCTTACGATATGCGGAGCCTATGCGCTGTCACGCAAAAGGTTAAAGGGAAGGAAGGCAGTTGGTATTATTTTTCTTATTACAATGTATTTTACTGCCGGAACAATTCCCGATTATATGGTAATGAGCAAACTGCATCTTATAAATACGGCGGCGGTGCTTATTTTGCCGCTTGCGTTTTCGGCGTATAATCTGATAATTTTACGGACTTTTATGCAGAACAGTGTTCCGCAGAGCTTGGAGGAGGCGGCGCAGATTGACGGCTGCAATGACTTTATAATATTGCTGAAAATCGTGCTTCCGCTGTCCGTTCCCGTGCTTGCAACTCTCGCGCTTTTCTATGCGGTGGGACGCTGGAATACGTTCCAGGACGCGCTGTATTTTATCACGAAATCGCCGCTTAAGCCGCTTCAATTGAAGCTGTACGAGCTGGTAAACGCCGCAGGTTCGCAGTCCTCGGTGTCGCAGGAGGTCGGCGGCGCAAATTTGCAGGCGGAGGAGGTTGTAAAATCCGCGTGTATAATGTTTGCGACAATTCCTATTGTAATTGTGTACCCGTTTATACAGAAGTATTTTGTAAAGGGCGTAATGATAGGGGCTGTTAAGGAGTAGGATATGAGGAAAAAAATATCATTTATATTGGCAATAATTGCGTTTGCCACACCAATTATTGTGGGTATAATAACAGCCGTAACGGAATGGATAACTCAGTCAGATACAGAATATATTGCAAATTTTATGGGCGGTATGATGATGGGAGGTGCAATATCATTGGTGTTTTCAGTTCCGTCAATAATATTGCACGCTAAAACTTCAGACATGGATATAATAGAAATTTTAGATATTTTAATGATTTTAATAGGATTACTGTTTGCGACTGTATGTGTATCAGCAATATTAAAATAAATTATTTTAATATATAATATATAAGAAAGAGAGGAAGAGAAAAATGAAATTAAAAAAGGTACTATGCGCTGCGCTTTGCGCGGCAATGGCGTCGGGTCTGCTCGCGTCATGCGGCGGCGGAGGCGATGCGGTGATTGACAAGTCAAAGCTGACGGGTCCTGCGCGCTATGATGAGCAGGTGGAGATTAAAATCCCAGTGTATGACAGAGGTATGCAGGGACAGGCAGATGTTGACAACAACTATTGGACGAATTATGTGCAGCAGAATTTCGGCGACCAATACAACATCAAGGTAACGTATGTCGCAATTCCGCGTAAGGAGGACGTTACAAAGTTTAATGAGCTTTTGGCGGCGGGCGAACAGCCTGATATTCTTTTCAGCTATGACTATCCGTCGGTAATGTCCTACTATTCAAGAGGCGCTTTTCAGCCGATTGACGAGGATATTTTAAAGCTCTACGCTCCGACCTTCTATGAAAAGACATCGGATTTATCAGAGTACGCAATGGCTGACGGTCAGAGATATTTCTTAACAGCGACGCGTCCGAAGGACTATAGCTGGATGGTTGTAGTAAGACAGGATTGGCTTGACAAGGCGGAGCTTCAGATGCCGCAGTCGCGCGAGGAATTTATCGAAATGCTGCGTAAATTCAAAGAATTAAAGCTTGGCGGCGAAGATACAATTCCTTATGCAAAGCAGCTGGATAACGCGTATTTTGCAAATTACGCATATAGAGAATATCCTCTTCCCGAGGAGGACAATGCAATGTATTCCGACCTTACGGCAGCATCGATTACATGGGAGCCGTCAAAGAAGGAGCTACAATATTGGAACCAGCTTTACAACGAGGGACTTATCAGCCCCGAATGGATGCTTGATAAAGATGGTTCGCAGATGAGAGCTGATTTTATTGCAGGCAAGGTAGGCGTTTACGGCTTCTATCTGTCGCAAAATCCGCCTGTTATACAGTCGCTTATGGAAAACGACCCGAATGCGAAGCTTTCGCTTATCGGACCGTATTGGGGAACGCCCGAGGGCTCAGTACCTGCCGGAAGAGCAGAATGGCCGTTCGGCATGGTTGCTGGTATAAGCAAGAAATGTCAGCACCCCGAGGCGGTTATGATGTACTATGAGTGGCTGAGCCAGCCGGAAAATCTGTTTGTAATGCAGAACGGCATTGAGGGCGTAACTTATAATGTTCAAGACGATATTCCTGTGCTTATAGACGGATATACGGGCGAAGAAAGACTTAACTATAATTCAAACAAGGATATGTGGTGTCTTGTAACCGAGAGCAAGGATTACGGTTCAGAGGAAAAGAATCTCGCAGCTCAAAAAGTAACGTATGCTCCGGCAGGCTTTGAGTATCTGATTGACGATGCGTACAAGTATTATCAGAATGATACGAAGCAGTATCAGTACACCGACTTCCTGTTCGACCGCTCGATTGAGTCTCTTACTCAGTATGGTGAGACATTGAAGAGCAAATGGGAGGTAATACAGGTTGATTTGATTACGTGTAAGCCCGAAGAATTTGAAGCAAAATATGAGGCGGCATGTCAGGAATACCTAAGCTCAGGTTATCAGGCGGTGCTTGATGAAAAAGCAGAGGTTTATGCTGAAATGAAAAAATAATCATTGTATTAACAAAGGACACTGCTTAATGCAGTGTCCTTTCAGTTTTCTGTGATTTGATGAAAATAGCGGTCTATTCATCAAACAAATCGTCTGACGGCATCTTTTCCACTTCCTTGAGCTTTCTTGTGATGCCGCGCGTGCGGACGCCGATAAGCTTTTCAAGGTCGCCCGACGCTTGTAACAGCCGTTTCTGCGCGCTTTCAAGAACTGTGTCGAATTTTTCAAATTCCGTTTTAACCGCGCCAAGCAGCTCCCAAACCTCGCTTGAACGCTTTTCAAGAGCAAGCGTCCTAAATCCCATTTGGAGAGAATTAAGCATTGCCGCCATGGTGCTCGGTCCTGCAACATTTATTTTATAATCTCTTTGGAGAATTTCCACAAGACCCTTGTTTACCACTTCGGCATACAAGCCCTCAAACGGAAGAAACATAATCGCAAAATCGGTTGTGTACGGCGCTTCGACATACTTTGTATGTATATCCTTCGCAAACAGCTTTATGCGGCGGATAAGCTCCTTTTCTGCGGCGGATACAGCGGCAGAATCACCGCTTTCATAAGCATCCTGAAGCGTCATGTATGCATCTGCGGGGAATTTTGAGTCAATCGGAAGATAGATAAATCCGTCCTCATTTGGCAGTTTTACCGCAAATTCCACGACGTTGCGGCTGTTCGGGATAGTGGCGACATTTTTGTCGTACTGCTCGGGAGACAGGATTTCCTCCAAAATTGCGCCGAGCTGAATTTCGCCGAGTATTCCGCGCGTTTTTACGTTTGAAAGCACCTTTTTTAAATCCTCGACGCCTGTTGAAAGCGAGTGCATCTGACCGATGCTCTTATAAAGTCCTGAAAGCTGCTGTTCAAGCGTTGAACGCATTTCGCGTATATCGGAATTTATCTGCGTGAATTTTGCGCTCTGCGCCGAGTTTATGTTTTGCTGGTTCTGCGCGAGCAGGTCACCCAAAAGCTTTACCGACTGCTGCGTCGTTTCGTTTATGCTTCGTTCAAGATTAGCCGTTTTGTCAGGCTTTTGCGAACTTTTTGCAGTTATGACGCATAGCGCAAGCACGGCGCAGATAAGAAATGTCAGCATAATAATTATAATTATTCCCATAATGAAACACCTCATTTTTTAATTCTGTACAATAGAATACCACAAAAATCAGTACTTTTCAATAAAAATTTGTATAAAATCAATAAATTTCTTGATTATTATGGTTTTATATGGTAAAATTATTATAAGTAATATAGATGGAAAGGAGATGGCTTTATTGAAAAAGCTGAGTGAAGTAATAAAGAATAATTTTTCTAAAGTAAGCACACAGGTGTCGTTATTTTCGTGTGTACTGATAACCATTTCCTGTATATTTATTTTCCTGACTACAAGGACGGCTTTTATGAAAATTGCTGAAACTCTGTATCGGGCAAAGACTGATATTATTTTCAATATGATTGAACCGCATCTTAATATTGATGAGCTTAATGAGTTTACGGATGAATGGTCAATTCAAACAGAAAGTTATAATTCAATCAGAAACTATTTGGAGATAGTAAAGGAAAGATACGGAGTAGACAGCATCTTTATTTCTAAATTAAACGAACAGCGTAAGCCGGTATATGTGATAGACTCTAAAAAGACTTATGAGGAATTTAATATTCCTAATACCTTGGTGACAGGAGGAATTGCGGGAGATATTATACAAACTTACAGCCTTCGCCATTCTGAAAGAGGAAAATTTTACCGTCTGCAGGAGGGCTGGGAATATACGAAAACGTATCAGATACGCGGTTCAAAATCAAATGTTGAGGCGGTTGCCTGCATAGGTGTTAATGCTCAGTCATTGTACAGCAGTACATACACGCTTGCTGTGATTGCGGCACTTTTGATTGTTGCCTGTATTGCTCTTACATGGGTGTTTGCCACAAAGATGTTTAGGAAAATTTCTAATCCTATTTATCAGGATGTGTCAAATACTGATTCTATGACAGGATTGAAAAATAAAAATTCATTTAGTACTGATTTGCATAATATTGAGAATTTAGGGCGTCAGGAACGCTATAGTATTATTGTAATCGATTTGAACGGTTTAAAAACGGTAAACGATACGTTCGGTCATAATATAGGCGATAAGTTTATCCGTGACAGCGCAGATATTTTGAAGCGCTCCACGTTTGATAAAAATCAGGTCGTTTATAGGATTGGCGGAGATGAATTTGTAATCATTATGCATGATGCAAAACATGCAGATATTGATAGACTGATAAGCGCAATTAAGGAAAATACAGTAAAAGCGAATGAAAAGGGCGGTTCAATTCAGATTTCGATGTCGATAGGTTATGCGATGTTTGACAGAAATATCGACAGAAACTTCTCGGGAACATTCCAGAGGGCTGATACTATGATGTACAATGTAAAGCATGAGTATTATAAGGAAAAGCTTAGAAAACAAAAGGAAAGTGGAGATTATACTGAAGATATAACGTGAAAAACGGACGGCTAAGCCGTCCGTTTATTTCTAAAATATCAATTGCTATTGACATATCCGATTAAACAGTATATTATTAGTGATGTTGTCAGATTACATAGGTTACGCTTGGGGATTATGCACAAAATAGGAATAATTTTGGGTGGAGGAAAAAGATATGAATATTGCAATATGTGATGATAAAAAGGAAGTAGCAGAATTATTTAGCCATAAGGTGCAAATGGAAGATGCAGAAAGTGAAATATCAATTTTTACAAACGGGACGGATTTAATAGAATCAGGCTTGAAATTTGATGTCGTTTTTCTGGATATAGAAATGGAAACAATGGACGGGTTCAGTGTGGCGGAAATTCTTAATAAACAACAGCCCAAATGTGTATTTTCTTTTATAACAACTCATGCGGATTTAGCTGTAGACGGCTATGATTATCAGCCGTTTCGGTACATATTGAAAACTGCTCCCGAACCTGTTATAAAAAGAAAAATAAGAGAAACTTTGCATGAATATTATTGCAGAAATAAAACTTTAAAAATCTCATATAAAGGCAAGCATTGCATGGTTTTGGTGAGCGATATTTTATGGATAGAAATCAAGGGTCATTGCATGAGAGTTGTATTGGAAAATGGAGAGGTTTTATGGAACAAAACATTAAACGAAGCGGAAAAAGAGCTTGAAAACTACGGCTTGGCGCGATGTCACAGAAGCTTTATTGTCGCCATGGGAAAAATAGAAACAATAAAAGCAAATAGAATTAAGATGAAAACGGGACAAGACATTCCAATCGGAAGAAAATATAAAAAACACGTTGATGAAATTTATAATAATTTTATACTTAATTGATCGGGAGAAATAATATGCGTATATTTGAATTTGTCAATGTAATTATTGAAACAGCAATAATGATATTTTATTGCGGTAATGTTTTTGATGCCAAACAATCGGTAAATAAATCTATAAAATATTTGATTGTCATTTCTGTTATAGCTGTAACAACGTTAACAAGTATGCAGCATTTTAGCACGGGTTTTAATTTGGTTATAAGTTATTGTATATGCTTTATAATTTCCGCTTTTATATATGCGGGAACAATTAAGACTAAGCTTTTTATAAGTGCAATATATGTAGTGGTATTTATTGCTGCAGATATTTTAGCAACAATAATAATTACCTTTTTCGGAATAGAGTATTATATGTCAGGCGGAGATGATATTTCATATATAATCGGAGCGCTGTTATCTGATTTTATCAGGTTATGGCTTTTAGCATACGTTGGAAAGGTGCTGAGCAGACGCGTACATAATTTACCGCTGTCATATTGGATTTTTTTGTTCGTATGCCCTGTATTAAGTATAATGTGTCTGGTGATATTTGATATTTATCTTATGCAGGCGGAAAATATCAGCAAAATATTGGTTGCTGTGCCGCCATTGTGTATTTTGTATATTAACTTTATGCTATTTCGGTTTTTTGAAAACTTTTCAGCCCAAATCAGAATAAAGGTCGTTGAGGAATTGGCTCAAAGTGAAGAAGAAAATTATAAAATATTACAGAATAATGAAACAGAGCTTAGAAAATTACGTCACGATATGAAAAATCATATAATGATGCTGCATGAGTATTTAAGGAATGATGATACTAAAACAGCCCTTCAGCATTTAGGTAATATTCAGACTACTCTTGAAGAGATTTCCGCAACGGTTTGCACCAGCAATCCTGCAATAGATGCCGCAATCAACATAGGCGCAAGAAAGGCGCAAACAGAGAATATTGAATATAAGGCTCAGATTATAGGAGATGAAAACATATTTATAGAAGCTGCCGATATATGCAGGTTTTTAAGCAATGCCATTGATAATGCAATTGAAGCGTGTATTTCATGCGAGGAAAAATATGTTTATATTGAATTAAACGTATCAAAAGAAAGCTTAAAAATACATGTTGAAAATCCAACAGTATATAAGCCTGACAGGTTTAGATTTTTAACATCTAAGGCTGATAAAGAAAATCATGGATACGGAATGAAGAATATGAAAAATGTTGTAAAAAAATATAATGGTATAATGAATACGGAAATCAATAATAATATCTTTTATTTAGATACAATTTTGTATAATAATAGATAAAAACAGACAAAAAATGATATTTTTCGTGCTATCTGGGAAGATAAAATGCTGTATAGGAAAAACTATTGTTTCTGAAAAATAAATATGCTAAAATCCAAAGTAAGGAGGACGATATTATGTTTTCACTACTATCTCGGAAGTTAGCATATTTTTTTGCTGAAAAAAATATTATCCCTCCTGAAGAAAAAAACATATACGCTTATGGATATGAAATAATGATTTCAGAAACCGTAAATTGGGTAATTACAATAATAATTGCATTATTTACAGGTAAAATCATAGAAACGGTTGTTTATATGCTTGCGTTTATGAGGTTGAGGGGCGCGCTCGGAGGGTTCCATGCAAGCTCGCATACAGGGTGCATTGTGATTTCCGCTATAGTCTATATCGTTTGTCTTGGCATTGTTTATCTGACACCGGTAAATATATATTGGATATTGATAACTGCAGGACTGATACTGCATATAGGCTTAGTGTTTGCGATTGCTCCTGTAGCGCATCCGAATAAACCATTTGTAAATGAGGCAGAATGTCTGAAATTCAGAAAGAAAAGCTTCAGATTGTCGGGTATTTATGGAATTGCCTGTGTGATATTGATAATTACACCACTGCAAATATTAAAAACGTGCAGTTATTGTATTTTGCTTGGAATGCTGAGCGCCAGCATTTCGATGATGGTTGAATACATAAGACAAAAAAGAAATAAATTGAGGGAAGGAGGTGCTGCAGCATAATGAAGAATTTTAAGCAATTGGCATATAAGTGCGCCGGAATACTGTGTATGGCTGCAATGATTATTTCCGTTCATTCGGTAAACGTAATGTGCGGAGGTAAGTACTATCAGCCGGTAGTTCCTAAGGAATTAGATAAGTTCAGAAAGAATTAGGAATATTATTTCGCTAAAATGACAGGAATTTAAAAAATTCCAAACTCCATATCACGCAGGTGATACTAACATGCATACAAAGAAATAGAAATATTTCTTTGTTGGGATAATGATTGGGCAATAATATACAAAACAATAAACAAAAGATAAATACATCCCAATCATTTTCCTATTTATAGACAATTAAAATATTAAATATATTTGAAAAGCATTGGCTTCTTTATCTGCCAATGTTTTTTTTCTTAAAATATATTTTAAGAAAAACTAAGAAAAAATTTCCGTAGTATATATGCTTGACAAACAGCTTATCGTATGCTACAATAATATTGTTAGCCGGATAACATAAAAGGAGGCTGCCGATATGGATAATGAAAATATGATTGGATTGGAAATCAAGGCAATAACTAACCGAATGGCGCGCAGGTTTAAAGGGGCAGCGTGGGACATAAATGAAAAAACGTCCTCATCAGCGCAGAAACACACCATTGTATATTTATATGAGCATCAATCGGACGGGGATTTGTTTCAGCGGGATATTGAGAAATTTTTGTCTATTCAGCGTCCGACCGCGACGCGTATGCTCAATCACATGGAGGCAAACGGTCTTATAAAGCGTGAAAGCGTGGAGTATGACGGGCGTATGAAAAAGCTCACGCTTACTCAAAAGGCAATAAATTTGTACAATGATATTTTTGATGAAATAAATCGTGTCGGGGAGGAAATGACGCGCGGATTAACCGATGAGGAAAAAACGGAATTTTTGAGAATTGCGAGAAAAATACGCAAAAATTTAGAATAGAGCCGCTATTTAAACAATTATTTTTATCAATATTGTTAGCTAGCTAAGTTATTGGACTGAGGGGGATATTTATGAAAACATCATATATAATAAAACGCTTAATGCCGTATTTGGCAAAACATAAAAAGCTGCTTATCGTTGATTTGCTGTGCGCCATGACTGCGGCTGTAACGAATATCATTTCACCTATGACGGTGCGGTATATTACAAACAGAATTGACAGCCTTACAATCGGCGCTCTTGCTGCGGTTATTATAATTTATACACTGATTTTAGGCATAGCGTCTGCGGTAAATTTCTATATGGTACATAAAGGGAATGTGTTTGGCGCACGGGTTGAAACGGATATGCGTCTGGATTTATTTACACATTTGCAGAAGCTGTCCTATTCATTTTATGCTGAAAATTCAATCGGGCAGATTATGGCGCGATTGACAGGCGACCTTTCGGACTGCGCCTCGTTTGTGCATATCATTCCCGAACAGCTCCTCGTTGCAGGCGGAACGCTTATAGTTTCATTTATAATGCTTATGCGTATCAATATTCCGCTCACCGTTACAGTGTTCGCATTTCTGCCGCTGGTTTTTGTAAGTACAAAATATTTTAACAAGCGTATGCGCGGGGCAATGAAGGAGCAGCGCGTACAGGTCGGCGAGATAAATTCGCAGATTGAAGATACATTGTCGGGAATACGCCTTGTGAAATCCTTTGCAAACGAATATGCCGAGATTGAAAAATTTTCAAAACGCAATAACCGTTACTTACAAATAAAGTCAAAAACATTTTTTCAGCTTGCGGGATTTCAGGTTACAACAAGCTCGCTTGGCGGTGTCGTATATATTGCGGTTGTGGCGCTCGGCGCGGTATTTATGATGAACGGAAGCATACAAGCAGGCGATTATGCGGCATATATTCTATGCATCAGTACATTGTGGACTTGTATAAGGACGCTTGTGGGCTTTACGGAGCAGTTTCAGCGCGGAATTACGGGCATTGAGAGGTTTTTGGAGCTTATGGATATCGAGCCTGAAATTGCAGATATTTCTAATCCTAAAATGCTTGCAAGCGGTGACGGTAGTATTGAATTTGAAAATGTTTCATTCCGTTATAAAGGCTCAGACAAAAACGTTCTTCAAAGTATCAGCTTTAAAATCAGCAAAGGCGAAAATATTGCGGTTGTCGGGTCTTCGGGCGGCGGTAAAACTACGCTTATTAATCTTATTCCGCGTTTTTATGATGTGTCGGACGGTGAAATTCTGATAAACGGCGAGGATATAAGAAATATCAGCATAAGCTCTATCCGCCGGGCAATCGGAATTGTACAGCAGGACGTATATTTATTTTCGGGAACGGTTTTTGAAAATATCGTGTATGGAAAGCTGGGCGCTTCAAGGGATGAGGTTATAAAAGCCGCAAAGCAGGCAGGAGCGCACGAATTTATTATGAGCCTTGAAAACGGCTATGACACTTACATAGGCGAGCGCGGCGTTAAGCTGTCGGGCGGTCAGAAGCAGAGGATAAGTATAGCGAGAGTGTTTCTGAAAAATCCGCCGATACTTATTCTTGACGAGGCAACCTCGGCTCTTGATAATGAGAGCGAGCGTCTGATACAGGAGTCGCTTGAACAGCTCTCGAAAGGCAGAACGGTTATAACCATTGCTCACAGGCTTACAACTATACAGAATGCGGACAAAATTATGGTGCTTACCCCAAAGGGCATTGAGGAAACGGGGACACATAAAGAACTTTTAGGGAAAAAAGGAATTTATTACAATATGTACACTGTTGCAAACAGGAGGGATATATAATGACTAAATTAACGGAGTGTAACGGATATTCGGACGAAAACGGAAACCGTATTATAGGCAGCGTGCAAGACTGCGATATCACATTTTCTGGGAGTAATTCCACGCTGAAAATCGGCGATAGCTTTAATGCAAGAAATATGAAAATCAGTATCGGAAACGATTGCCATGTAGAAATAGGAAATAATGTAACAACAAAAAATTCATTCTGGAATTTCTATGATAACGCGTCCTGCTCAATCGGCGATAACTGCCGTTTCAGGGACGGCGGCTTCCTGAGCGTTGCACCGTTTGCCAAAATCATTATAGGAAACGGTTTTACGGTGGAATATGATTACGCCATGATTGCGCTTCCATACAGCGAAATCCGTTTCGGCGAGGATTGTATGATGTCGAGGCGCGTTAGCGTGCAGTCAAATGACGGTCACGATATTTTTGACGTAAAGACAGGGAAGAACATAAACGCGACGGTTGAGCTGTCAAAGCTAAAAAAGATTATTGTGGGAAATCATGTCTGGATTGGACAGGAGGCAACTCTGCTTTACAATACCGACATCGGTGACGGAAGCATTATCGGCGCGAAGAGCCTTGTTAAAAACAAGTTTCCAAATAACTGCGTTATCGGAGGCAATCCTGCAAGGATGATTAAAGCCGACACCGCATGGAGCAGGGGGTACGGAGATACGGATATAAGCGTCATTGACGGCAGATATGTGAGATTGACGGAGGAATGATGTTGGAAAAATTATATATCGTCTTTCTTCAAAAATTCCTTTGGTGAAATGCCTGTGAAACGCTTAAATGTTTTATAAAATGTGGAGTAATCATTAAAACCGCATTTTTCATAAAGCTGATTGATATTTTGGTATTTTGGCAGCAGTTTTTTTGCCTGCGCTATACGCTGTGTATTTATAAATTCCTTTATGGTAATACCGGTTTCGTTCTTAAATGTATGGCAAAGATAATATTTGTTCAGATAGAATTTATCTGCCAAATCATCAAGAGTGAGATTTTCGAGGAAATGCCCCGATATGTATTTTTTTATTTCCTTGATTACCGCGGCGGCTTTGCT
>CAYUSE010000027.1:0-13517 GCA_964447095.1 uncultured Lachnospiraceae bacterium
GGCATATTTTCGGTGCATATATAGAATATCATATTTGGAAGAAAATGTCAAATTACATTTATGTTACAAATATCAAAAAAATATATATTTATAATTATTTTTTATTAAAATCCCGGTAGTACAAGTTTTTTATTAACCACGTCTACTGCTAATTTCAAGGTACTTTTATAACCGCTTTTAGAAAGCAGATGCTTAATATGTGTTTTCAGAGTATTTTCTGACATCCCTAAGACTTCTGAAATTTCCTTATATGTGCTTCCGTTTACAATTTCACGTAAAACCTCCATTTCACGGGGTGTAAACTCTATGCTTTGGGCAATACCGATATTCAGCACAGGAGTACCTTCAGGATAGATATTTTCTCCTGACATAGTACGTTTAATAACATCCGATAATAATCTATGCCCCGAATCCTTATACCAAAAACTATCGCAGCCTGCTTGTTTTGCCTTTTCAATAAAACTATATTCCGGCATAGAGGTTACAATTATAATTTTTATATATGGATAAAGCTTCTTAATTTTGGCGGCAGCGGCAAGACCACTTTCTCCGTGTGCAGTGCATACGTCCATCAGAATTAAATCAATACGTCCGCGTTCACAGTAAAGTTCAGCCATTGCGGCATTTTCTATGGAACGGACAAGCGTATATCCGTCTAAATTTGTCACACATTCCTCCAATACGTAACGTCCTGTACGCTGGTCGTCCACAATCAGAACATGAACCATTATAAAATCTCCTCCTTTTGCTTTAACAGTCGTACATACAAGCGTACGCCGTTTTCGCATTTTACATCAAGCTGTCCGCCTGCTCTTTCTATTTTTTTTCGTAATCCGCTAAGTCCGCCGCCCTCTTTTAGCTTGTATATATTTTTTGAAGCGTTGTCATAAATCACTGCGGAATATGACATAGCTGTTTCTGTTATTTCAACTATTACTTTGTCCGCTCCTGCGTGGCGTACCGCATTTATAACAGCTTCGCATACAGCAGTCAGAATTAAATATGATATGTCGTTATCCTCAGGCAATATACCGAAAAATTCAATTTTACATCCCAATGCCGCAGCAGCGTTTTCCAACTGTACTTTTGTGTTATCCTCATCATACTTTGTGTCAGAAAGACCTGTGCGCATTTGTTCTGTTATATTTTCCCATAGACACACAATATTTTTCAGTTCTTTGGCAGAGCATTTCTCAACCAATGCGCGGCGTGTAGTAAGCACACATTGCCCGAACTGACCGTGAACTCGCACCTTTGATTCAAGAATTTCCTCCTCACGTTTTAACTGCGCAATATTTGAAAGCAACGCCTGCAAGCGTTTGTGCTGTTTGTCAAGCATTTTATTATTTTTCTTAATCACAAGGCTGAGTTTATATTGTTTTGTAATATTTGTGGCTGTAATTTGAATATACGGTTTATCATCAATTTCTAAAACGATTTTGTAAAACCGCCATACAGTTTCATCAGAACAGATAAACACGGGATTATTTCCGCTCTGAAGCTGTTTCCCGTACAAAATCCCTATATTTTCAGATAAATTATTCCAAAACTCCTCACCGTTTTGCAAATGGTGACCTGTTAAGTTCAATGCAAGTTCATACATATTGTGATTTACCAAAACAGGAAAACCGTCGGTTTTAAAAAATCCAAGTCCGTCGGTTAGGTCATCAATTGCTTCATGTATTACGCTTGACGGAATTATATTTTTATAAAGCCTTATTTCTTTTTTCAGCGCCATACCGAAGAAAGCGACAGACAAAATCATAACCGATATATATACTGCCAATGGCAGACCGCCAACCCATAAAATCAAACCATCTGCGGTAATAGTGTTTATTTTACCTCTGTGTGCCGCCATCAGCAAAATTAACCATACAGTGAGCAACAGTGCTGCGGTCAATAATATAGGGTCAGGCTTCTTTGTACGATTAAAACGAACGCAAAATAGTAATATCATAAATATTGCGGTGACCGACCAAGCTGCAATTAAAAATGACCTTATGCAATCGGAAAGATGTATAAATGAAATCATCAGGCGCTCCTTTCCGGCAGACGCAGGGACACACAAACCATATCTGCCTGCTGTTCATAAATAATTTGTCCGCCCGCCTTGTTTACAGTCGCTTCCATCTGCCGTGAACAGAAAAACTCATCAGGAACATTACACTGAAACTGAATGCGAAAACACAGATATTCACCGTGTTGTGTAAGCACTGCCAAAAGTGTCTGTAAAGAAGAAATAACAGTTTCCGTAATATCCTCAAACAAATCATAAATTATCATTGCTTGTTCACAACACAGCGTTTTAACATTCCTTGCGGAAAAGGCACAGTCTGCACCGCAAAGACTGAGGTTTTCAATAGATTCCGCAAAGCACCGTTCTAATTCCTCTGTTGGAATAATTTCTTGCGTTTCCGATATAAGAATAAGATTGCTCCGACGCTTTATAAATGTACCGAGTACATTTATTTCCGATAAAATCCTGTATGTTTGTGTCAAATCGGTATTTTCCAACTGTCGTAAAAGCAGTTCTATTTTTTCAAGCTGACGGGAGGTTTGAACAGAGAGATTATTATAAATCCGAATTTGCTCCTGTACCTCAAGCTGATGCGAACGCCGGTTAATTTCATTACGCAGAAGTTCAGCGTTTTTCTTAAGCTCCTTTTCGGTTTTTTGCAGTTCACGGATATTCCTGTTTATTATCGACAAATCCTCCTGCCATATCACATATCCGCAGCTAAGCGGTTTCATATGGAGAGCCGTATCACCATCCTGCTCAAACACCGTTTCTGCCTTTAAACGTTCAAAGGTATCTTTGCTAACATTCTGTGCCGTCTTTGAAAAATACCGTTTGCTGCCGTTCTCATCAACAATTTGCGCGCCAATGTCAGAAAAATTAAAAAATGCTCTGTATTGAGTATTTGACGGGATTAAGCCTGTAACGATACAGCTTTCCCATATAGCTGCTGTAAAGGCGCAATATGCGGCTGTCATTTCAATAAATCCAAACCCGCTGTTTGAACTGTCAATCCAATACAGAATACAATATACTACGCCTGCGCCGACAACAGCAAGCGGCAGCCGTGCACGCCTTGCAGCGTGCGGAAGCTTGCATTTATGCCAAAGAATACCAATACAAGCTAAAAACATAATAAGTATCCATCCTGCTGCGGCATAATACAGAGGTCCGTATATATAGTCCTTTCCGCCCTCAAAATCCTGCCAAATCTTAAAAGCAAGTCCGTGCAGCTCATTTGTCAGAATTCCTGCAATCAATAACAGAGCAGGAATAAAAAGCAGCAGATACCGTTTTTTCAGCTTCCAATTTTCCTGTTTACCTATATGAACAGCGATAAATAAACTAAAAAGCGGTATCAATATCATAGGAATATAATACATATACCAAAACCTGTTTTCCCAAGGCTCAATGTTATGGAAAAATTGGTTTTTGCAGGTACGGGCAAAGAACCAAAACAGCATACAGAGTACGGTAAGCAGCAGATACCTTTTTATGGGGCGGTGCATAATCCGCTGCCACAGCGATACGCCCCATGCAATAATCATTCCGATATATATGTAGAATATGACAATTTCCTGCGCAGAAAGAATTATAAGAGTATCATACTTTCTTACAGCACGCAGAAATGCAGCAAAAACAAACAGAACAAACACAAGCACAGGTATTGCTGCTTTTTTCAAATTCTTCATAATTACTTCTCCCAAATTTTTTACTGATTTCATTATACATTATTTAAATTGATTTTTCAATCACTCCGGCTAATAAAATCTGCGTCTAAAATAATTTTACAAAACAACTTATTTGTGTCACCCTTTTGTGTGATGTGAATTTTTAATTATAATGTTATAATTACTTATAATTATACCTAATACAGATTTTCATTGATTGAAATATCAGATTTACGGTAAAAAAGGAGGGTTTCATTATGAAGCAAAAAATCATATCAATACTCACGGCGGCATCAATGCTTATGTCGCTTATACCGCTCATAGGTGCAGTGCCTGCTTCGGCGGCAGGAACAGATGCGTCGGGCATAGAAATAGGCGACTATGTTCAGATGGGAACATACGACGATACACCGATATTATGGCGGTGCGTAGCCTTTGAAAAAATCACAGGCTATGATACAAACGGCAATTCGATTACCGACTCCACCGACACGGTGACAACATATCAGGACGGCTATCTTCCGCTTATGATATCGGACAAAATCCTTTGTTTAAAGGCTTTTGACGCGAAAACAAGCGTGAACACCGAAGCAGGCTCGCACAGCAGGAGTACACAAAGAACTACTGCCGGCACCGGAGCTACTGCCGCTACCGCCTACAGCGCCACTGCCTGCTCCAGTTATTGGGCTGATAGCAATATAAGGTGCTGGCTCAACTCCGACGCGGCTGCAGGCAATGTGGAGTGGCTATGCGGCAATCCGCCGTCGGGTTCTAGTGTCGGTGTAAAGTACAATGCATACGACCAAGAGGCGGGATTTTTAACAAGCTTCTCGAACGATGAAAAGGCGGCTATAAAAACAGTAACGCAAAAATCCATTCTGATAGAATGTGACAGGAACGCTGTTGAGAACGTGACCGGCACAGAGCCGTTTGCTAGCAGTGGTGAGGTTAACACTATAAGCAACATATCCGGAAATTACGCTAATGCGTACTCGGAGCTTGTGACTGATACAATGTTTTTACCGGACGTGCAGCAAATAAGTAATCTTTATGCTAACAACGCTATATTGGGCGATGGATATCACAGGGCGCTAATAAGCGGGGGCGCATACGACAACTGTTTGAGTAAAGAGTCAGCTACTGCCTGTCAAAATCAATCGCCTTGGCACTACTGGCTTCGCACCCCTTCTGACAATGATTCCAATACCAATCCTTACAGTGTCTACTCTATACATAACACAGGCGGTTTCGGAGGCATAGTTGCAAGCGATGGTCTTTACGGCGTACGTCCGGCTTTCTATCTCAATACCGCGGCAGCTCTTGCCGGCAGCGGCACTGCTGAAACGCCGTACACGATAGAGCATCAGCATACCCTTGTAAAGTATGCTGCTGTGCCTGCTACTTGTACGGAAGACGGCACGGGCGAATATTGGGTTTGTGAGGGTGACAACGGCTGCGGTAAAATGTTCAGCGATGCGGCGGGTACAACGGAAATCAATGAAATTCCTACGCTGACGAAAACCGGTCACGATTGGAATCAGTGGATTATCACAAAACAGCCAACGGGTACAGCTACAGGCACAGTACAGCGTATCTGCAAAAACAATATTACACACAAGGAAACGGGTAATCTGCCTACTCTGACGACTAAAGATGCGTGGAAGTCTGAAACGGTTAAAGCTCCAACCTGTACGGAAACAGGTTCAGTGCAATACACCCTGAACGCAGAACCCACAATTAAATTCACTGCTGCGATTAACGCCACAGGTCATAATTATGGCGATTGGACTATTACCGTTGAGCCGACATTTGAAACGGTCGGCACAGCACAGCGCATTTGTTCAAATGACAATACCCATATCGACACGATTGTTCTGCCCAATCTGGCTAATACTTCTGTATGGACAGCGGGTACAAAAGTTGAGCCTACCGAAACAACAGATGGCTCACAGACATATACTTCTGAATATGGCAATGTCACGATTGTATTACCCGCCACAGGTCATACGCACGATTGGGGCGCATGGGAACTTACCATAGAACCTACGGAAGAAAAAGAAGGTGTAGCAACTCGCATATGCAAGCTTAATGAAAATCATACTGAAAGCAAGTCGGTTCCCGTTCTGACCGACGAAAATGTTTGGACTGCTGTGGGCGGCTCGATGCCGACCTGTACCACAGAGGGCGCGACTGATTATTACTCGGATGAATACGGCACAGTTACAGCTACAATTCCGTCAACAGGTCATAAGTGGGGCGGTTGGTATATAACAAGCAATCCGACATTTACCGCTAAAGGCGAGGCAGAGCGTATCTGCCAAAACGATGGTGAACATACTGAAACGGCAGAATTACCTGTTCTGACTAATACCTCTGTATGGACAGTAGGGACAAAAGTTGAACCAACCGAAACAACAGACGGCTCGCAGACATATACCTCGGAATATGGCGATGTCACTGTAGTTCTTCCGAAACTGAAATACAGTATTAAATATGAGAGCGGAACGAGCGCTGTAATAACCGTTACGAAAACAGGCACATATGCGGTAATTTTTGCAGCATACGACTCGGAAGGTAAACTGATTAGCATTGAAGTACAGACAAAAGAGCTTAATAAGGGTGAAAATACCGTAACTCCAAAGACTTTTAACGCATCAGGTGCGGCAAATGTTAAGATTATGCTCTGGGATAACATAAATAGTATGAAGCCGCTATGTGAACCATATGCGGAATAATACACAAACAAAATAGGTTACATTCATTTAAGAACCCAGCTTCGTCAATATGACGGGGTTGGGTTCTTAATTTTTCCGCTGCTAAAATTTGTTGGCATATTCATAAAATTTAAAAAGTCGCTCTGTCGTAAAAACAAAGCGATTTTTTAAATTATGAATATTTTGTTAAAACATAACTATGTCTATTGACATATTGATATTAGTGGGATATACTATCATTAGCACTCACAAATAAAGAGCGCTGATAATTTACACAAGAATATATATCATATACAGTCTAAAATACAAACAAATGCAAAAGAAAAAGCCTCGTTGATTTTCAACAAGACTTTTTAGAAACAATAATGAATATATCGTTTCTAGACCAAAAAGGATTATATCATTCATTTTACTTTCTGTCAATGTTTCTAGCGAATTTATTTATAAAGGAGGATTTTGTTTTTGTTATTATAGCTCTTTTGATTTGTTTTTTAGATAAACTCTTAACAAACGACAGCGTATTATGCGCAGAAAGGGCTAAAAATGCCAAATTATATTATCAACAAAAATAAAGATACTCATGGATACAATGAAATTCATGAAACAACTTGTGGTCATCTTCCGGAACTGCAAAATCGTATTAGTTTAGGCTGGCACGCAAATTCAAAAGATGCACTTTCACATGCAAAGTCAATTGGATGGAAAGATGCAGATGGCTGCTACTACTGTTGTAATGAAATACATCACGGTTAAATATTATATGGAAAGGAATATTTATTATGGGTAAGAACCAACATGTTACGCCTCATCCAGATGGAGGTTGGCAAGTAAAAGGCGCAGGTAATTCTCGCGCCACCGCACGAACAGATACACAAGCTGACGCTATAAATATTGGCAGAGAAATAGCAAGACATCAGCAGTCAGAATTATTTATCCATAGACCAACTGGTCAGATAAGAGATAAAAATTCTTATGGAAATGACCCATTTCCGCCAAGAGGATAAAATCATCTAAATATTTTAAACAGCGTATGATAGCATTAGTATATACTTGCAGTCATACTCTGTTTTTATTTATGATTAAAACTTTTTGTGATTATCTGAATAAATCAATATAGTCAAGCCCTAAAAATTTTTATATAATATAAAAAATCCCCATCTTTTATATTATAAAGAAAGGATTATTTTATAAAAATTTATAGAATTAAATGGTTTTTTGATGATGTATTTTATAATTTTTGAGTGTATGCTTTAACTTTTTCGCCCTTTCGATAGTATTCAATAGTAATTTCATTACGATGATAGTTAATCTCATAGTACACGCCTAAAACATATCTACAAACATGTTCGGGCAAATTACGACCATTCCATGCCCATATGTCGTCAAAGGTATCTTTTGTCAAGGCGATTAAACGCTCTTTATCCTTTTGCTTTTCTATGTTTGTTCTGGTTGATTTTTTCATTTCTATTGCAAGAAGATTGTCTTGTTCTATACGATTGCCACGGCTATGCAAAATAATATCACAATTTATTTTTATAATCTCTTCATTGGCATTCCGGATAGTTTTTCTTATTGTTTTTACTCCACCTTTATTACGGTTGTATTCAACATCCACACAATAACCGTTATAATTATAATCATCTTTTATAAGGTCGTGTATATGTAACATTAGCGCACCGCAAAGGGTTCGTTCAGATACTTGGCTTACAAAAAGGTCTCCATCTATTTTTAACAGATTACAGTTTGCCTCCTCAAAGAGCTTAGTAATTTCATCATAAGTTTTCATCATATAGTACCTCTACATTTTTTTATTAAAACAATCCTTGAAATTTTGCGGTTATTAATGCCGCGGTAATGTTTGCACCTACACTAATCATAAAGTCTCTTAAACTTATTAGAGATGCCTTTATAACATTTGGATTTTTATATTTTTCTAATTTTAAATCAATCTCTTTCAAAAGTTCTACTGCATTTATTTTATCTTCTTCTAAAATAGATTCATTATTTAACGATTGCTCTATTTCTCGAATCGCATGGGATACAACTTCCGGATTGTATGTACTTGTATTGTTATTGCCAGATACTATATGTGATTTAATTGCATCACCATTGATAACCGTTCCGTAATAATTATTAATTTGTTGTGGAATATTTCTCGCCATATTTTTTTCTTCCTGATTAAAACTTATATTTTCACCGAAAATACCTTTTGCTTCAAGGTTAATGGTCCATTCTAATAAACAATTTGTTACTTTTTCAGCAATTCCTGACAAGGATTCTGCGGTTATAAAAAGAGCTGCTTCAAAATCTATAGGGGTCCCTGACATTTCGCATAATTCATGAGCTGTTTTTCCTGGCAAGTTAATACATAAATTTCTATCACTTTTTGAAAGCTCTATTAATTCTCTAACGGGTTGAAATAATTTACGTTGTGTTAATATATTTTCAAGTTTCTGGTCTTCGATTATTACTGGAATCCAACCATTTATAGGATTATTAAATTTTAATATCCCTTGTATATTTCTATATTCCGGGATATCGGAGTTTGATAAAGTATAACCGTTCAATTCATTTTGAATCCAAGTGTCAAATTTTGCCATGTTTAGTTTTGATGCAATTAAATGCGCTTTTCTAAGTGCAGTTACTAAATCACAGCTTTGATTTACAATATCTTTTTGTAATTCTAAAACTAAACTACTCATGGTTGTCTCCTTTGTGGCTTTTTATGCTATATCTGTATCTAAATTTTTATATAATCTCAAAATAATTTCTTCCGCCATAAAATATACGCAATATATAAACAATGCTACTATTATCATCAACACGGTAAATCATAACATAATTGTTTATTACTACCTTTCTATACCCTTCTTTTCTTAGTCGTGCATCATAACAGGCGGCATACATATATGGGTTGAGTGATAACTCGTTATATGCCTCCTCAATTTTATCCAATAAATTTCTTGCAGCTATTGGATTATGAAGGTTATTTGCAATATAGTCAAGTGTTTCATCAATGTCCGTATGTGCTTCGTTGGACAGTATAATTTCATAACTCATATTTTTCTCTCAACTTTCGTATAGAGTCAGTTCCGAAAATAGTTTTACCTTGACCAATTGAAAGTTCAGCGACTTCAAGCTTGCGGTAAATGTCATTCATATACGCCATTTTCTCATAATTTTCAATGCTCATAATAACCATATCGCCATAACCGTTTTTAGTTACAAACAACGGCTCGCTGGTTGCATGACATTTTTCTGAAATTTCGGCGGTATTTTTCAAATCTTTTATTGGTATAATCTGAGGCATAAAATCACGTCCTTTCTCTGTGGGTTTATTATACCATAATTATGCCCCAAAGTCAATAAATTTATGACTTTTATATAACACAAAAACTGCAATATCATTTCTGACGTTGCAGTTGAGTTGCAAAGGCTTTTTTCTCAAATAATCAATCTGTTTACTACACCATTTTTACACCATAACGTCATAAATTCTTATAAAGTTATATAGTGCTTTATAGGATATGACTTTTTGCAAGTCTTTATTTTATCGCGTTTTATGGATTTTTATAGACTTTACATCAATTTATGAAATCAGGTCGATTTATTACTATTCCAAGTTTCATTATGTTTTCGTCCTTTCATGCGCGTTTTATTGGATTTTTCTGCGCAATTTGTAAAATTTCTATGAATTTATTATACACTATTTTAAATATTTTCGCAATACTCTTTATTATTTTTTATTTTTATGATATACTTGTACCAGCTACTAATACGAAAGGAATGGTATAAAATGACAAACAAGGTTTTAATAGTAGATGACGACGAAAACATAGTTGAGCTTATAAGACTTTATCTTGAAAAGGAGGGCTTTGAAACCGTCACGGCAAACAACGGCGTAAAGGCGGTGGAATTATTCAAATCCGAAGCGCCGTCAATCGTGATTTTGGACGTAATGATGCCGGAAATGGACGGCTGGCAGGTATGCCGTGAGATAAGGCGCGTGAGCAATATCCCGATTATAATGCTTACCGCAAAGGGAGAAACCTTCGACAAGGTGCTCGGTCTTGAACTGGGAGCTGACGACTACATGGTAAAGCCGTTTGAAACGAAGGAACTGACGGCGCGCGTCAAGGCGGTTCTGCGCCGCAGTGAAACAAAGGAAACGTCTGCGGAAAAGGAGCTTGTGTTCCCGAAGCTCACGATAAATTTATCAAATTATGAGCTTAAATTAAACGGCGAAATAATCGAAGTACCGCCCAAAGAGCTTGAGCTGCTCTATTTTCTCGCGTCAAATCCCAACAGGGTATTCACTCGCGAGCAGCTTTTAGAAGAGGTCTGGGGCTTTGATTACTTCGGTGATTCGCGTACAGTTGACGTACATATAAAGCGCCTCAGAGAAAAATTAGAGAATGTGGAAGCAAATTGGCAGCTTAAAACGGTCTGGGGTGTAGGCTATAAGTTTGAGGTAAGATAATGTTCAAGAGTATATTTCAGCGTCTGTTCTGGACAAATGCCGCAATATTACTGCTTGTATTTGTATCTGTAGCCGTATCGGTAAGTATTTTCGCGAGTAACTATGTACTTTCAAGGCAAACAGAGTCAATCATATCAATAAGCGACACTGTTGAGCATTGGTCGGCGGCTATGCAGATTGAAGAGCCTGACACACGGTTTAGAGAGGCGTTCAGTCAAACGCTAAAATCATGGAGTGAATTTATAGACGCCGATATAATTGTGGTAAATACGGACGGAGAATGCACGGAAAGCACCTGCGCAATACGCACTGTCCCCGAGCAGACGCTTGAGGATATTGTAAGCGGTATGCAGGTTATACGAAAGACGACATTCAACGGCGCATATCCGAGGCGGGTGCTTTCCGTGGGACTGCCTGTGAGGTATCAGGGGACAGTTGTCGGCGCGATGTTTTTTAATACGCGTCTGCCGAACATGAAGAGGTCTACAATGGACCTTGTATTTCTGTTTATGATATCGTCAATCTTTTCAATCTGCGCGGCTTTTATACTTGTATATATACAGTCAAGGCGTATTTCACGGCCGATAGGAGAAATCAATAAGGCGGCGCAGGATATTGCGGCGGGCAATTTTTCAGAGCGCGTTAAAATTACGAGCAGTGATGAAACGGGACAGCTTGCGTCAAGCTTTAATTTCATGGCGGCGTCAATTGAGGATTTGGAAAATCAGCGTCAAAGCTTTGTTTCCGATGTATCTCATGAGCTTCGCACGCCTATGACGAGCATTTCGGGCTTCATTGAGGGTATTCTTGACGGCACTATCCCCGAGGAAAGCCGAGAGGAATATCTGCATATAGTGCTTGATGAAACAAAGCGTCTGACGCGCCTTGTAAACGAGCTTTTGGAAATGTCAAAAATGGCGTCGAGTGAATATGTCTTAAATATCGGCAAATTTGATATAAACGAACTTATACGCGTCTGTATTATAGGTCTTGAGCATAGAATTACCGAAAAAAATCTTGATTTGAATGTGGATTTTTCAAAAGACAATCTTATGGTTTTGGCGGACGAGGACACGATAAAACGCGTAGTGCTGAATTTAATGGACAACGCTATAAAATTCAGTTATCCAAACACTACAATCGGTATTCGTACCTGGATTTCGGACGGCAAGGCGCATATAAGCGTGGGCAATTTCGGAGACGGAATAGACGGCGGAGATTTAAATAAGATTTTTGACCGCTTCTACAAGACTGACAAATCACGCACAAATATCAAAAACCGCAGCGGCGCGGGACTTGGACTTTCATTTGTTAAGAACATAATAACAATGCATAAGCAAAATGTATGGGTTGAAAGCGTTGATACAAAAGAGGGCAGTAAAGCAAAATATACAAAGTTTACATTTACATTGGAGATAGCATAAATAATCAGTAATTCACATGGATTTTTTGCAAATTTTGCTTGACACACAGATTTAATCGGTGTAAAATAATATTGTATGAAAAATAAATTAACGGAGGTAGAATTATGGCAGAATTAAGATGGAATCCGCTTATAAAGGATTGGGTAATGATTGCCTCTCACCGTCAGAACAGACCGCAGATGCCAAAGGATTGGTGTCCGTTTTGTCCGGGTTCGGGTAAGGTTCCCGATCATTTCACAGTGTACAAATATGATAACGACTTCCCTGCGCTCTCGCAAAATCCGCCGGAGCCTGACGATGTTGAAACGAGAATTTACAAGACAAAGCCTGCTTACGGCAAATGCGAGGTGATTTTATATTCGCCCGAGCATACCGTAACGCTGCCTGAGCTTCCCGTTCCGCATATACGCGAGCTTGTTGATTTGTGGACGGAGAGATTTACGGAAATAAGCAAGGACGAGAAAATCAAGTACGTGTTTATATTTGAAAACCGCGGTGATGTTGTCGGCGTTACGATGCCGCATCCGCACGGTCAGATTTACGGCTATTCGGTTGTACCGAAAAAGCTTGAGCTTGAAATGCAGTCGTGCAAGGAGCATTTTGACGAAACGCATCACTGTCTTATCTGCGATATGTTGGAGGACGAGGTTAAGGACGGACGCAGAGTCATAATCGAGAATGAGGACTTTATCGCGTTTTTGCCGTTCTACTGCGAATATCCCTACGGTATGTACATAGCGTCAAAGCGTCATATTCAGAACCTGACGCAGATGACAGACGGCGAAAAAACAAATCTTGCGAAGATTTTGAAAGAAACTGCCGGCACGCTCGATAGCTTATTTGATTATACATTCCCGTATATGATGTGCATGTATCAGAACCCCGTAAACGGCGAGGACGTATCGGACTACTACCATTTCCATATCGCGTTTTATCCGCCGATGAGAAGCGCGGATAAGGTGAAGTTTAACGCTTCGTCGGAAACGGGCGCATGGGCGCACTGCAATCCGACCGCACCAGAGGAAAAAGCGGTTGAGCTAAAAGCGGCGCATGAGAAGTTTTTGAAGAAAATAAACGGTTAAGAATAGTTGAAAAAAACGGTGTTCACTGAACACCGTTTTTTTACGTAAATGATTATGAAGCAATATTTTTAAGCCTAATTACGGCTGTTTGCCGATATAAGCCAAGATACCGCCGTCAACATACAGAATA
>CAYUSE010000028.1:0-13512 GCA_964447095.1 uncultured Lachnospiraceae bacterium
CTGCGGCACAAACATATTCCGTCTCAATTATCCAATCGTACCTTCAACGTGTGCCTTTTGATTCGGAGAGTGACTGTTACAATATTCACATCGAAAATCATAGTGATTTTTAAACCTAAGAAACAACTCATTTTCTACACGTTATTGAACAGTGTAGCCGTTTCTATTTTTGTTTTTTTCTATATATTTGTCTGCTTATAATATATCGCTCATCACAGAATACACGGTATTTAAGAAAACAACTCGGGCATCGAACCCCTCATTGTTTTTGCTGTTGCTATGCAACGCATGTAATAAGAGGGAGAGAGGGTCTTATTGGGGTAACAAGTGCCGTATATTCTGAGATCAGCGATATATCCTTTATTTTTACTGTCCTGCCGCACCGATTATTCCTGCGTCGTTTTTAAGCGCGGCTATTTCTATTTTGTCAAATGGTTTTAGTTTTTCCTTCAGCGGATTTAACAGTCTTTCGTTTTCCTTGGATATTCCTCCTGAAATTAAAATCAATTCTGGGTCAAATATATTTATAAGATTTTCTATACCCATTGCAAGATAGTTGATATAACTGTCATATACCTCTTGTGCGGTTTTTGAACCCTTATCCATTGCTGTAAATACCGTTCTTCCGTCTATGCCGTCTTTGGCGCATTCGGCAAGAATACTCTGCGGTCTTTCCTTTACCGCTTCCTTTGTCTGCTCAATAAGCGCAGATACAGAAGCATATCTTTCCCAGCAGCCTTTCTTTCCGCAGCCGCATGGTTTACCGTCCATGTCTATCCGCATATGACCGACCTCGCCTGCCGCGCCTCTGCCCGAATATATTTTTCCGTCTATAATTATTCCTGCGCCTACACCTGTTCCGAGCGTAATTAATATCAGATTATCCGCGCCTTTGCCTGCTCCTGCGATTTTCTCGCCCAATGCCGCGCAGTTTGCGTCATTATCCATTTTTACAGGTATTTTTAATGCCGCGCTTAATATCTCGCCTAATGCATAATCCTTAAACGGCAGATTTGCGGTTGATATTTTTCCTTCCTTAATAATTCCCGGTACGCCGATACCGATTGAACCGGCGCGATAGTGCAGTATCAGTTCTTTACACACCGAAATCAATTCGTCTGTAATATCGTCCGCTGTCATATCCTTTGTAATCTGGACATTAACACGCTCAATAATCTCATTGTTTTCAAGCACACCTACCTTTGCGCTCATTCCGCCTACATCTATACCAATTCGCGTATCGGCATATGCGTCATAGTCGCATATAACGGTAACATCGGGGTGCATTTTAAGCATTGTGGCGGGTGTGTCTGTTGTTATCTTATCTGAGAATAACGCTTTCACGGCGTTTAATTTTGAGCGTCCGTTTGCAAGCAGTATTATTTTCTTTGCTTTAAATATAGTCGCCATTCCCATTGTGAGTGCGTGTGTCGGAACCTTGCTCTTATCCTCAAAAAAGTGTGCGTTTGCTTCTATGGTGTCCTGCGTAAGATTAGTGAGATGCGTACCCGAGTTAAGAGCGTCAGACGGTTCGTTAAATCCTATATGACCGTTCCTGCCGATACCGAGTATCTGCAAATCTATACCGTATGTTTCAACCATATTTTCATAACTTGTACATTCCTCCGTTGGGTTTGACGCTTCTCCGTTTGGGATATGTGTGTTATCAGGATTGATGTTAATATGATTAAACAAATTTTCTCTCATAAAGCTGTAATAGCTCTGCGGATTGTCACGGCTTATCGGATAATATTCGTCAAGGTTGAAAGTTGTTATATTCTTAAAATCCACCTCATTGTTTTTATACATTTCAACTAAACGGCTGTATGTTCCCACAGGCGTTGCACCTGTTGCAAGACCAAGCACACTATTGGGCTTTTTATTTATCTGCTCTGCGATAAGCTCTGCCGCTCTTTTTGACATTTCATCATAGTTTTTGCATAAGATTAGCTCCATTACTTTACTGTCCCTCCGAATATTTTTCCGTCTATGATTACGGTATCTAAATTACCGTTATCGTCAAGCACTATTAAATCACAGTCATATCCCTCCGCGATTTTTCCGCAGTTTAAGCCCATCAGTTTAGCCGGTGTTTCACTCGCCATTTTAAACGCGTCCTTTTCAGGAATACCGAAGTCAATGACGCATTTCACGCAATCTAAAAGTGTTGACGTGCTTCCTGCCAATGCGCCGTCGGGCATTCGTGCAGTGCCGTTGGTTACAGTCATTTCCTGTCCTCCGAACTCGTATTTACCGTCGGGAATATGCGTTGCTCTTACACTGTCGCTTATTAAAATCATTCTGTCTGCGCCGAACAATTTATACAATATTCTGATGACCGATGGGTGAATATGCTTTCCATCGCATATGACCTGAATATACATATCTTTATCAAACGCCGCTCCTATAACGGACGGCATACGGTGATGCAATGGCGGCATTGCGTTAAACGTATGCGTTACACACCTTGCCCCTGCGTCAGCTACTTTGACTGTTGTTTCATAATCTGCGTCCGTATGACCTACGCATACAAGCATATCGGTATTTTGAATATACTCAACTGCTCCTGATACTTCGGGCGCAAGAGTTATAATTTTAGCGCGGTCATAGCTCTGAAATTCGGCTATGTCGGGCAGTCTGATGAAATCGGCATTTTGCGCACCCTTGTGTTTTTCGCTTATGTACGGACCTTCAAGATGAATACCTTCTATTTTTGCGCCTTCTTTGGAAATCGGTGCAGTCAGCACCTTTACTATATCCTCATGCGGCGCGGTCATTGTTGTGGGATACACCGTCGTTGTGCCTGCATTTGCGTACAGCGCTGACAGCTTGTCAAACTCCGCGTCCATTGTATCAATTCCGCCCATACCGTGAGTGTGCATATCCACAAGCCCTGCAAAAGCGTGCTTTCCGTGAAAGTCAACGCTGTTAATTTTAGTGTCCCTGTCAGGCTTGCCGATTTTTTCAATTTTAGTGTCCCTGCACAGAATATCAAAGATTTCACCGTTTATGTTTAGATTTTTAAATAACTGTTCCATAATATTTCTATTCCTTATTTAAGAACTTTTTTACCAAGTGACAATAAATCTGTTTTTTGAGGTTCAGCAAGATAACATTCATCACTTCTGACCCAATTCCATTCCCGCTCAAACCAATCTATATCTTCTTCATATACTTTACCTTGAAGCTCTGCCCTGCAACTTTCAATCCACCGTTTCCAGCGTGATTTATAAAAGCTCTTAATCAGTCCCGACCACTGCCTGTTGGAATAATCGTGAAGCAGACCGATTTCCGATTGGTTATACGCTCCCCACGTAGTAATCAGTGATTTTGCGTTAAACTCATACAGTTTTTTTGAAAAATCATCAGCATTTTCGGCAAGTGCCTTTGCCTGCTCCAGCCATCTGCCGAGCATATAATATTCACTGCTGTTTAAAACTGCTTCCATATTGTCTGCCGTATCTAAAAAATTTTCAGCGTATTTATCAAATTCCGAAATATCCTTGTCCGAAAAAGCTTTTACCATTCCATTATAATAATCCTGCGCCCGATTAGATAAAACCTGCTGTAAAATTGTTACCACATCATATTTATAACCGCTGCTTTCTTTTAATATTTCATAATCTTCAAGCAGCAAACGAGCCACCTTTTCGAGTTCTTTTTTGTCATAGCTTATAACTGCATTTCCCCACGCGGACGCGGAGGTTACCTGAAGCGACGGTCTTGCATTTAATACAGATTCGGGCGCACCCTGACCCAAGTTATTAAGCTCTGCTTTATATACCGTTTCTTTAAGGATATCCCACGCTTTTTGCACCGATTTGCTTTCTGCGCCGTATCTTCTGACGCTGTACTCATGAAGCCATTTTCTAAGATTTATTTTCTCCATTTTCTGATTTGCGTCCGCCTGCCATATACATTCAAACAAAAAATCATACAACACAGGGTTGTTGACACTTGCTTCCGGAGTTATGCCGATGCCTGCAATATGCTTGCAGGTATTAAATGCTTTCGGAATTTGTTCTTCCACATTATCCAAATGTCCGTGAAGACCTAATCTTCCGCCAAAGTTATTCAGCATACAGAAAACCCACGGAGTGTTGTCAAATTCGCATGAATACCCATACGCTTTATTTTCCTTTGCGCCCTTATAGTAGTTCGGCAGTTTTTCCGCATATAAATCAAGTATCAATGCACGTTCTTTTCCGTTTTCAATTTCGTCAAGTCCTGCAAGCAATTCGGAACTTGGATTTTGCTGCCATGACTGAATTACCCATACCGCATTATGATTTGCGCGTATCATTGCGCCAAGTACCTCTTTTGAAATACTGCGCAGCGACATTCCTGCAGTATTACCGCCCTCATGAAATGGGTCAATTGCAAAATAATTACTGTATATGCCGTATACTTCCTTTTGAGCTTTGTAAAATTTATCAGCATACACTTTAAAGTTCTCTGATGTTGTCTTTAACATATGCGGACGCGTAAACGAACACCACGTCCCCTGAGGAATAATTTGTACATCAGAATCATATTTTTCAATATCTATCGGAACCATACCACTGTATCCCTGCAAAACAGGATACATTCCAAGCCTTCGCATAATAAGCTGATTTCTTCTTGCCAACTCAGTTCTCTCCTCAAACCAGCTGTCATGAACAGGACCGCCGAATCCAAATAAATTTCCCATATACGCCCAAGCGTAATATGCAGGACCTGCGATATACCTTTTAGCTTCTTCATGACTGTATCCGAGCGATTTCAAAAATCTCCTCCAGACCTCTTCCTGCGCCGTCAAGTCAAGAACAGCGTTTACACCATTGAGTGCCAGCCAATCCAGCTCATTTCGCCATTCCTTTTCTCCCCAAAAAGCCATAGAGTAAGAAAATGTGCAGTAGTTATACGCGTAACGCACCTTTGCTTTTGTCTCACGAAAGACAGTCTTTTCAAACGGTACAATTTCTGAAGGCATTTTTACCTGATTGCCCACTTGTGATATATGTACCCTACAATAATATTTAAGATAATAGTTTAACCCCACCGCAAGTGAAACGCCGTTATTTGCAGTTATACATATTTTATCTTCCGTATATTCCAATTTGAAATAATCATATTCATGTCCACATATCGGATTTTTTTCGATTTTAAGGGCAAACCATGACATATACTCTTTCCCAAGCTGACGTTCTATAATTCCGTATACTTCCTCGTATGTATCAAATTCTGTAAGGTTCACATTATATTTGGAATTTTCAAAGTCCGGAATATCTATCTCAGGTCTTTTTTTAACAGGTGTACCGCTTTTTTGTCCCGTAAAACGAATATCGTTAATTATCGTCTCAGGCGATTCGGAGTAATACTCCATATACAACCGTATAAATCTTGCTTCTCTTTTTTGAGCATTGTAAATATCGCCTGTTTCGGTATTGCATATTTCATTATCGTTTTTACGGGCTAAAAAATCAAAGTCCCTGCCGTCCATACTTGTGTATATGCTGTAATGCGAATATCCTTCTTCTGCGGTAAAGACCGATATTGTATCCAGATAATAATTTTCATCAAGTTCTATATCTTTAACCAACGGATAAAAATTATTACTGTCATCGCTTTCCTGCTCGTACACGCAAATATCCTGAACAAAAGCGTCCATATCAGTGAAGGATATAAAAAGATGAGATGCGGCGACTGGTATTTTAACGCAGATTTCTTTCTCTGTTTCTTCGTTTAACTCCATTTCGGCAAACGAAATTAAATCTGTAAAAACATTATTCTGAGCGCATTTTATTGTAACAAGTCCCGAAACAGTATTCGAAAGCTTCACTTTTACAGCCGCAACATTGCGATTACCGTCAAGCTGTACTTCTGTAACCGAATTTTTCTTTAATATTTTCTTTACAGCAATTTCCTGCATGATTATCGCCTTCACTTTCTATACACATTTATTTTACAAACCCGAAACTTAAAATCAGATTATTTATCTTCATGTCTTTATTTTACAGTCAAATCTAATATTATCCAAAATACCGTCCTCGCTTACAT
The DNA here is from genome assembly GCA_964447095.1 of uncultured Lachnospiraceae bacterium. GTDB lineage: Bacteria > Bacillota > Clostridia > UBA1381 > UBA1381 > JALEPO01. The sequence goes on from CAYUSE010000028.1 coordinate 6,040, forward strand.
AATACGGAATATCTATTGTTAAAATATAAGTTCGTGTATTCTGCTCATTATTTTTTTCAACCGCAGTATCCGTAACATTCACACCAAGCTCTTTGAGCCTTTTGATAATATATTCCTGATAATTACTTTCATCAACATTATTAATAGTAAGCGTTTTACTCACCGGTGTTCTCAGCCATCGGAAGTTTTTATGCAAGAGTATCTGCGCTGCTATAATTATTAAAGTTGAACAAATACCAATCGTATACAACCCAGAGCCTATCGCAAGTCCCACACCTGATGTTGCCCATATTCCAGCGGCAGTCGTAAGTCCTGTAATTGAATTTTTATGCACAAAAATCATTCCGGCTCCCAGAAAACCTATTCCGCTTACCACCTGCGCGGCTATACGCGCTCCATCTGCGCCTCTCATTCCAATATCTCCTGCGGCAGTATCAAAAAAACCGTACTTGGATATTATCATCATCAGCGCGGCGCCTGCGGCAACAATGCAATGTGTTCGTACACCTGCATTTTTTGAGCGGTTAAGACGCTCAAAACCGATAGCAATACCGCAAAGTCCTGCGACAATTATTCGCAATACATAATAAAGCTGACTAATTTCAAAATTAAATATCAACATTCATAACCCCCTATCATTAAATTTTTTAATCATTCCATTTAAACGTATAGAGATTATCATAATAATGATATTCAAGAGAAAGCTTTGCCTGCGCACATCTTTTTCCTGATTTGCAATACATTATTATGCTGTCCTTATGCTTATCCTTCGCATATTTTTCTATTTCTGTAAATATTGAAGTATGCGGAATGTTCACCGCTCCTTCTATATGCCCTGCGTCATATTCCTCTTTTGACCTTACATCAACAAGCACTGCCCCATTTTTAACAAGCTCTCTCATTTCATCATAAGATATTTCATTCGGGCTCCAGCTACGGTTATATTCCAAATCTTTATTTACGTCCTCAGCCTCGGAACAGCTGTCGCCGCTTATTACAAACACTTCACAATCGTGAGGCATTATCCGAACCCTGATTTCGTCTGTTATTTCGCAGTCAATACCGTTGTATATATCCCTGATTGAATTTACTTTGTTTTCAAAGCCCAGCTCTTTCATTGATATTGACATTTCAATCGGTTGTTCGCTTCTGTTTACAAATGTCACTGCACGCTTTTCTCCGTTATCGGAATAAAGCTTTTTATACCAAATTTCTCCTTTAAGCTCATTATTCTCTTTATATTCTTTAACGACATATGCCTGAAGGCATAAAGAATCCTGATTTATCGCTATCAGTTCTTTATTCTTTAATAGGCTTAGTGTGCTGTCATTCATTTTAGTTAAATCACAGCCAATCATTAAGGGAGCAGACACCATACACCACATAACAAAATGCGTCTTTTCCTCAACCTCTGACAGACCATTGCCTATCTGCATCATATCAGGGTCGTTTATGTGTCCGGGCTTACAGTATTTTTTAAGACATTTGATATTGTCAATCTGCTCCATAACAGACCTGAAATCAGGCGTAATATCAGCGCCTGTACGCCACGAATCGGATATATTTACAGCCCATTCTCCGGGGAACATCCAGCGGCATATATTAAACACTATACACCTTCCCGTTCTTTTCCTTATATCGTCAATAATACCTGCAATCTTTGTATACTGCTCCTCCTCGTCAAGACCAAGCCGTACACCGCCGCACCAGTCAACCTTAATAAAATCAAACCCGAATTCGTCAAGAAACATCTCTAAATCCTGTTTCTCATATCCGTATAACCCTGTACCGTTACCGTTATGACCTTCATTATCATAGTAAAAACCGCAGGTATTATCTCCTCCCTCACTGTAACAGCCTGCTTTTAACCCTTTACTGTGAGCATAATCGGCTATCACCTTTATACCATTGGGAAAACGTTCTTTATGAAAAAGCAGTCTGCCGTTATCGTCACGTCCTCCGAAAAATCCGTCATCCATATTAAAGTATGTATAACCACACTCCGCAAGCCCTGTGTTTATAAGCGCATCCATCTGTTTTTTCAGACTGCTTTCACTTATGTTTGTTCTGAAACAATTCCACGAAGCCCAGCCCATTATCGGTGTTTTTCTGTATAATTTATCCATTGCTTAGTTCCCTTCTGTTATTTTATAGTTTTTATTTTTTAACAGTATTGTCAGCCCTATAACCGAAAGACAAAACTGCGATAATGTCATAGCCAGCCATACTCCGTTTATTCCCATCACAGCTGACAGCAGACACAGCAACGCCGGTGTAATAAAAAGCGAGTCAAGATATACAAGTATATTTGATATTTTTGACTTTCCGCAGGAATAATAGTATGAGCAAACATACTTAACCGCTGCCTTGCAAGGATAAGACAGCGCATATATGATAAAGCCAATATTCATCATATTCCTTGCCTCATCTGATACCGCAAAAACCTTCGGCATCATTCTTATCATCAAGGGAGTCAGCAAACAAAATACAGCGGAAGATACAATCAGTATTAAACCGGAGCATTTCATTGCATGACATTCGCCTTTTTTGTCCTCCGCACCTATACAATAGCTGATTATCGGCTGTACACCATCGCATACGCCCTGAAAGATATAATCAAAGGTATATACCGCATAACTCATAACCGCATATGCACTTACTGCTGAAACACCGCCGTATTTAAGCGCAAAATAATTTGTATACAATAGCACAAGCGATGGTACAAAATTCAGTCCGAACGGTGCGGATGCACTTTTTATTATGCTTGTTATGTTTCTTAATTCAGGCTTGACAGCCTTATCTATTCCTAATGATATTATACCCATAACCGATATTACAAGCTGAGATATGACCGTAGCCGCCGCAACGCCCGCCATCTGAAATCTGTCTGCAAGCAGTATATCCAATACCAGATGTATTCCAAGTCCGAAAATTGAATATATCATAGCATGATATGTTTTTCCACAGTTCCTGAGCATTACCAGCACTCCTGCTCCAACTACCTGAAATACTGCTCCTATGCCTATAACCACAGCATAGCTGACAGCGTAAACAAGAACGTCATCTGCCGCGCCCATAAACATTAAAAGTTGTTTTGATGCAAACGGAAGAAATATACTTAGAGCTGTTCCAATAGCGGTAAGAAATACGAATGTTGTATTTTTCACAGTTTCTGCTTCGTAAAGCTGACCTTCGCCTCGTTTCCGGTTAAAGATAACAGAACCTCCTATACCTACACCGGTACCGACAGATACAATAAACGCCACTATCGGCCAGACAATATTTATAGCTGCAAGACCGCTGTCACCCATTATATTTCCAATAAAAAAACCGTCTATATTCGTATTGGTACCTACGACTACCATAGCTATAACAGACGGTATAATATATTTAGATAATTTAAAATTCATATACCTACCTCAAAATACTGTTAAGCTTAGAAATATCGTCAATAACATAATCTGCGCTTTTAAGTATAACTTCCCCGTCTTTTTCATTTTTAGCAACACCTATACTCATTATTCCGCCGTTTTCGGCAAATTTCATATCTGTCATTGTATCTCCCACCATAACAAGTTCATCAGCAGACAATCCCTTCTCTTCACATAACTTTAATATATAGTAAGGATTGGGCTTCGACGGATGTATTCCATCATCCGAATATATTGCATCAAAAAAATTGTATATCCCAAGCATTTTAAGACATTTTTGGGTTATATACTCATCATCAGTAGTTACAAGCGCTATTATTCTTCCGTTTTCCTTGAGTTCCGAAAACACCTCTTTTATATTGTCGCAGGTTGCAATAATCTCTCCGTGTTCTATACTGTTATGAAAAGCCTGATATGTGATTGTATTTAATTCCTGCTTGTCAATTTCTATGTTGTGTTCTGACAAAACATCGTAAAATCCATCTGTAATCTGCTCATATGTACCGCTGCACAAAATACCCTGTATTCCTTCATACGCGCCTATCGAATTAAGCATTTCTCCTGACAGAGAATTATCTGCTCCGACAATATCAAGAATATACTGTGCGGCATTTTCCGCCACGGGAATCCAGAATGCCGCAAAATCCATAAGCGTACCGTCTTTATCAAAAATTACTCCTTTAATATTCATAATCTATCTCCAAACCATCGTATGCCGCCTGTATTTTATATTTACGGTCAATTCCCGCTACATACTCAGAAAGCTCCTTATGCGTCATTCCCATCGGCGAAATGTGCGATAAATATATTTGTGTTTTTTCGGTAATGGCGTTTATGCGGTAAAGCTCGTCAAGATTTTTCAGGCACATTTTTATATCCATATGCCCGCTGTTTACATCTACTGTTTCTTCGATTGTGGGAAATGTACATTCGCATATAAGAATATCCAACTGTATGCCTTTTAACATATCAAATGCTGATTTTGTAAAATATCCTGAATCTAATGCATAGTACAGCTTTCTGCCATTCTCCTTAATCAGAAAATTGCTTCCGTTTTTCTCAAATGCTGTTGAATGAGAGGCCCTCACAGGAGTGATTTTAAATTTTCCTATTTCATATTCTTCATCAAATTCAAGTCTGATGATTTTAATATTTCCTGAACTGAAATATAATTCGCGACCCTCTGTAATCGGAGAAACGAGATAAAAATCCGTCATAAATTTATATGCTTCGCCAACAAAGTATATATTGATTGGTTTGTCATTTCCGCTGCGGCTTGCAAATCTCTCCCATATTGCAGTATAGTTAATATGGTCATCGTGCATATGTGTAAACAGTACGTGTTTAAACTCAGCAAAGCTCACGTCATGCAGAAATGACTGTGTAAAAAAGTCAGCCCCTATATCAATTATTATGTCACGGCTCAGCATAAACGATGAGCGTGTTCTTATTTCTCTGCCCTTTACTTTTCTCGCATTTTCACATATTCTGCAAGTACAGAACGGGTTTGGTATTCCCTCGCCCGCTCCTGTGCCTAAAAATTTCATATTCATTATCTTTACTGTGCGTCTTCTATTGAAACCGTCATTTCATCTCCGACAAATGATACTTTTATATTATAATTGCCGTCTGATTTAATTACAAACTGAGTTGTTTCGTTCAGATTATTTATATGCTTCGGGTATCTGCCCTCAACTATTTTTACATACGCTTCATAATCCTCCTGCGTTGCGCCCTTAATCGTTACAGATGCGCCGTATGCGTCAGACTTTGTATCTGTAATTTCACCGAAGTCACATTCCGGTATCAATGCAATATAGTCCGTTTTTTCTGACGGTGATTTTGTTTCCGTCGGCTGCGGAGCCGTCGTTTCCGTTGGCTTTTCTGTTACAGCAGGTTTTTCTGATTTAAACTTTTCATACATTCTTTTTGCTATCGCCAATGACTGCTCACGCGTTGAATTAGCATAAAAAGCCGACTCCTGCTCTGGAGTAACATTTCTCGGAGCAAATAAGTTATTATCCATTCCGGTTATAACTCCATTCTCCGCCATAAAATATACGCTGTCCTTTGCCCAGCGCGAAATATCCGCGTCATCATTAAACTTCATTTCGGAATTGCTTGTTATTTCATTACCGCTGTAGATTGTATATACTCTTGCAAGCATTGTCGCCGCCTGCTCACGAGATAACAGAGAATCGGGTTCAAAAGAATTTACGGTTACTCCGCTTGTAATTCCAAGCTCATACGCTTTCAGCACTTCGCTGTCTTCCGTATCTGTAAATGGATTTTCTGCTGTTTCAATTGCCGTTTCTCCGCTTAATGCCTCATACAGCTTTACCGATACTGCCGCAAATTCCGCTCTGTTTATAGGCATTGAAACATCCGCTTCCTGCAAAACATCAGGAATAAGTCCGTATGTTTCCGCTTTATTAAGTTCCTCCTTTGCCCATTCAGAGGAATTGCTGTATGCAAATGCTGATATTCCAAACATCATTACCGCTAAAATAGCCGCCACTTTTTTCATACTCTTAGCTCCTTTCAATTTTTCCGCAATGTCTTAACTTAACAGTTTCAGACATATTATTCATTTTGTTATTCTCCATAATAATAGTTTCAATATTTTCCGCGTCAATAACGGGAACAGTGCAATTTGAGAAATCATTATTCCTTACAGTAATTTTACCGTGATAATACTTGCCGTCTTCAAGTTTTTTGCGCGGAGTTGTAAATATTATGTTTTTACCCCATGTCTGTCCCTCAATGTAACAGCAATTATCAAATATATTGTCCTCAATAACAAGGTCTTTAACTCCGCCTGATTCATACCAATATGTACTGTCGCTCTCAAGATTGATTGCCATACCCGGAATATGAAAATAGTTATTTTTAATAACCACCTTACCGCGCGAGCCCATCAGTATACCCCTTGCGCGGTTATTTATAAACTTACAGTTTTCAATTGTAACGTCAGGGTAAAAATCAATACTGTCCACTATATCCCCGATTTCAAAACCGTCTGTACCTTCTTCCAAATATAATCTTGTGCTTTCGGTATTTAATATATCAACACGGGACACCTTTGATTTTTTATGCGGAATAAGACTATCGCTGTCAAGCGCCTCAATACAGCACCCGTTTTCAAACAAGCCAATCCCCCGGCACTGATAATGCACATATTTTACAATTATTGATTTTTCATCTTTTGCTATGATTTTTGTAAATACGCCGTGTACGTTTACTCCATCGTCAAGCTGGTGCTTAAAGCTGCAATCCTTTATTTGCACAAAGCCCCTGCACCCTACAAAATGAGTTGCATCAGCATTTGACGCGAAGCATCTGTTTTCATATTTATCCGTTTTGCAGTTGTCTAAGGTTATATTTTCACAAAGCTGGGCGTGATACGCAACTCCAAACGAGCTGTAAACACAGCAGTCAGACGCAGTGACATTTTTACTTTCCAAAAACAACACTGCATTTGAATAACGCTCTGCCGCAAGTAAAACAACATAATTACCCTTAGACGGTTTCCTCGGCGGATTATGTATTCTGATTGTTCCGTTTCCCCTGTCCTCATTTTTAAGATACAGAAAATCCTTGCCAAAGCACTGTTCTCCGTACACGAACTCTCCGTCCGGCTGTATTTCCTCACAGGTATATACAAGATTTCTGTATTCCTGTTCATTTTCTAAGTACAACAGTCCGTTTTCATATACATATCCCTGTTCACCGTCCTGCGTTATATCCACATAATCATTTCCCGAGCCGGTTACTGTAAACTGACCGTGAAGTGTTTTTAAAAATAATATATTAAAGCCTTTAATCACGACATTTTCACACCGTCTCACAATAAATGCATTCATTGCGCCATGGAATACCAGCAGGCTTCCCGAACAGTCCACTGTAAAATCACTCATATCGGTTACAAGAAACGCTGTTCGCCTGTAACCGTTATATCCGTGATTTGAAACACAGCAATTTGTATCCTCTGCCGCTGTTTCCGGATAAAAATGATATTCACCTTTTGCAAGTCTGAGACATT
>CAYUSE010000029.1:0-13338 GCA_964447095.1 uncultured Lachnospiraceae bacterium
GACCGAGCGCGGTATTTTGCAGTCCGCAATGTAAAAATCGGTATAATGTATATAAAAGCAGAAAAAAGGATAAAAAACAAAATGTATAAAGTGGACATTTAGAACATTTTAAACCGCATAAAACCTATACTTTCAAGGCTTGAAACACGCAACCCCTTATGTTTATATTCAAGGGTGCGAAAATGGACTTTTCTATTCCACTATAAAAGACGCAGACTTATTCGGTCTGCGTCTTAAATTTAGCTTATTTCTGTAAATATGTATTATGCGCTTCATTCAGCAGCTTTCGTGCCACCGTAAATTCTGCACTGTCTACGGGCGGTACATTCCAATAACAAAAATCTCCGACCATATCCGTATCGGGATTGAATGAAGCGTCAGCGGCTTTATAAATCATTATCCGTGCTTCATCATAGGCGGTATTGTAGTCCTTGCCATTCTGTACCTTTATCATCAAGTCTGCAAGCAATACCCTCAATTTTTCTTCGGTTTGTTTGTAATAATCAGGTCTTAGCAATAAATCACGATAATATCGGATTGCGTTCTGTGCGATAGGTGATAATATTCCATAACCGTTGCCGTTTGTCTGATTTGCTATGACTGCCTTTCGTATTCTTGTGTTCGCATATCCTGCAGCTAATCCATAACCGAGCCTGTCCGCTTGTACCTCGTCAAGAATATCGCCGATTAGATTTTCAACGATTTGTGTCTGTTCCTCCGTCGCATTAAGCGGTGTTGTTTCTCTTGGAATACTCGCCGCATTTGCTACTGTATTTGATAATGTCAAAATTGCTATAATAATATATGTACTAAATTTCTTCATTTTCAAAACCTCCGTAAACATAATCTCTTAGTATAAATTCTTCCGCTCGGCTTTTTACCGAGTTCATTCGACGTACCCACTCAATTTGGTTAGTAACTTTCAAGACTTCTGTTATACCCTCATTTTTTGCCATAGTGGGTATGAGCCTGTCCAATTCATCACAACACATTTTGTTGATATCTTCAAAATGCTGTAATAATGTACCGTTCATCATCATAACTGAATATATTGCACTGTGATGTTCTTGCAAGAATGTACGGCGCAGCATTCCATATTTGCCGATATTGTACCTCTTGTCAGGTACAGTCAGCGCAGGGATTAGATAATCGCCGACTTTTACATAATTGATTTTTTCCATTTGTAACTCTCCTCTCATTGTTGTATGTAGTTATATGAATTTGTGTGAAATTATTGGATTTGCACCGCCTTTCTGTATATAACCACATTTCAGTCCGTCACAAATGAGCCGCAGCCATATACTGTATTTTGTAGGTGATTTTACTTGATTATTTCATTCACCCTTTACAGTATAACAGGTACTCTTTGGCTTTGCTTGCTGTTAGCGAAATTTTGTAAAAATGAGCAAATAGCAAAAAGTAAAATGAGTACCCTCTTGCTGTGCTTGCTCTTAGCGAAAAAGCAGGATTTTCAAGTAATTACATAGTATATTTTTAATTACATAAAGTCAAAGAAATTATAATATTTTTTTCTAAATTCTCGCTATTCAATAAAATATTTTTAAATCAGTATTTTATCTTTGTAGGAAAAACCAAGCATATATCAGAAAGTCAAATCATATAATGTATTTTAAGTAAAATATATAAAGTGAGGACAAGTATATGCAAAAGAAAAACTATTCAGAACCAATCAAAATTAAAAATCCATCAGCTATGCAATTACCCGATATTACGCTGACTATGGAATTTAGCGGAACAAAATATAAATTCAACGGAATATATGACGGACAGCGAACCGTATCATCAAAATTGCTCCGTCTTATGGACAATGATGAAAATTTTACAAAAGGGGCTGACAAAACAGATGATGAGCGTTAGAATATATACATACAATCCTGTTTTGACAGACTGTGAAAGCGAAAGGAAGGGATTAGATTTATGAAACAGTCTGAAAAAATAACAGCTTTATACTGCCGCCTTAGTAGAGATGATGAACTGCAGGGTGACAGTAACAGTATTGTAAATCAAAAAAATATTTTAGAGAAGTACGCAAAGGATAATAATTTCCCAAACATACGATTTTTCGTAGACGACGGTTTCTCAGGGACAAATTTCAATCGTCCCAGTTGGACTGAATTGCTGGGCTTGATTGAGGAAAATCAAGTTGGAATACTTATTGTAAAAGATATGTCAAGGCTTGGTCGTGACTATTTAAAGGTCGGTTTTTATACTGAGGTTCTATTTGTTGAAAAGAATATTCGGTTTATAGCAATCAATAATAATATCGACAGTGCAAACCAAACGGACAGCGATTTTACGCCGTTTCTAAATCTGATGAATGAATTTTACGCTCGTGATACGTCAAAGAAAATTAAAGCTGTTTTTAAAGCAAAAGGTGAATCGGGAAAACCATTGACATCAAGTCCGCCATACGGATATGTTAAGGACAGCAATAATAAAAATGTGTGGATAGTTGACGAAGAAGCAGCAAAGGTTGTCAAAAGAATTTTTAATCTTTGCTTAGAGGGTTATGGTCCTTCACAAATAGCAAGAATATTAACAACAGATAAAGTGCTTACGCCGACAGCGTATTATTATGAAAACGGACAATCTGCAAACCACGCAATGCCTGAGAACAAATATAAGTGGTGTTCAAAAACAATATCTCTAATGTTAGAGCAGAAAGTTTATATAGGTCACACTGTGAATTTTAAGACTTCCAAAGTTTCTTATAAATCAAAGAAATTTGCACGCAATTCTGAGGAAAGTCAAATGGTATTTGAAAATACTCACGAGCCGATTATTGACCTTGACACTTGGGAGCGAGTGCAGGAATTAAGAAAGAACAAACGCAGACCTGCAAAGACAGGAAAAACAAATATGTTTTCGGGTATTGTTTATTGCGCTGATTGTGGGGAGAAATTATATTATTGTACCACTAAATATTTTGAAAGCCGTCAAGACCATTTTGTTTGTTCAACTTCAAGAAAGAAAGGTACTGAAACTTGCGGAAGTCATTTTATCAGAGCTGTTGTGTTAGAACAAGGCGTACTTGCTCATTTGAATTATGTTATCAGTTTTGTTGCTAACTACGAAAGTCAATTTAGGAAGATTATGGGCGCAAGACATAAATCAGAATTAAAAAAGGAACTTGTAGCAAAAAGAAAAATAATCACCAAAGCTGAAAACAGAATTAAAGAATTGCACCGATTATTTAAAGATATTTATGAAGATAAGTCTGCCGGCATTTTGACAGCAGCGCAGTTTCAAATACTTTCGGACGATTATGCACAAGAGCAGCAGGAGCTAAAAGCAAAGATACATACTTTAACAGCAGAGATTGAACAGCAGGAAGAACAAGCCGATAATCTGGAACGGTTTATTGCAAAAGTACATAAATATTTTGATTTGCAAGAATTAACGCCTGCCGTATTAAATGATATGGTAAAAAGGGTAGAAGTCCACGAAGCCGAAAAAATTGACGGTCAGAGGACACAAGAGATTGATATTTATTATGACTTGGTGGGGTATCTGCCATTGTCGTTATTAACGCCAAACAGTAAAACGGCATAGAAAGTCTATGCCGTTTCCCTGAAAACAATGTTACTGTTTTATGGGTATTGCCCATTCAGTCATTCTTTTTTTCATTCGATTTACTTTTTCTTTTACACGCCGGCAAATATTTAGTATTTTTATGATAATCTATGCACGCCTTGCAATCGCCGTGACGATTGCATTTCCGTTTACACGGGCAGTCTTTTATCATGACCTATCACCTGAATTTTCATATTTTTTCAAAAACTTCCAATCCTCTTTCGTAAGCTCCGCTTTTTCAAGCATATCGGGACGCTTATTCAGCGTGTTTATAAGCGATTGTTCCCTTTTCCATTTTTCAATATTAGCGTGATGTCCCGAGATAAGAATGTCGGGTATTTCCTTATCATGCCATACAGGCGGACGCGTGTACTGCGGATATTCCAAAAGCCCATTAAAATGCGATTCATTCTCATAAGAGCCTTCACTCGCAAGCACTCCCGGTATAAGGCGCGCCACTGTATCAATGACAGTCATAGCAGGAATTTCACCGCCCGTCATAACAAAATCGCCTATTGATATTTCCATATCTACTATTTCGTCAAGCACGCGCTGATCTACGCCCTCGTAATGACCGCACAAAATCACAATATGCTCATACTTTGACAAATCTGCCGCAAGTCCCTGATTAAATACCTTTCCCTGCGGCGACATATAAATCGTCAGCGGCTTATAATTGAGGTTTTCAGCAATTGACTTATACGCATCATAAATCGGCTGCGGACTCATAAGCATACCTCCGCCGCCGCTATAAGGATAATCGTCAACCTTACGGTGCTTATTCAGAGTATAATCGCGTATATCAATGAAATTCATTTCAAGCAGACCGTTTTCACGCGCTCTGCCTATTATGCTGTCGCCGAGAACTGCGTCAAACATCGCCGGAAACAATGTCAAAACATCAAATTTAATCAAAGCTCATCAAGCCCTTCCATCATTTCTATTGTAATTATCTTATTTTCAATATCAATATTTTTTACGACCTCGTCAATTACGGGAATAAGCATATTTTTTTTCCCTTCCCTTTTAACATCATAAATATCGTTTGCGCCTGTATTAAATACATCGGCTATTATTCCGATTTCTCCGCCGTCGGCAGTTACTACCTTTGAACCCAGCAAATCTGCAATATAATAAACTCCCTCGGGAAGCTCTCCAAGCATTTCCCTCTCTACATAAAGCACAAGATTTTTATACAGTTCCGCTTCGTTTATATCTTTAATTTCTTTAAATTTTATAATCAGGTTGTTTTTCTGATATTTAATTGATGAAATATGCAGTTTTTCCTCGCCTGTTTTCTTTTTTACATAGACATAATCAATATTCTCAAAATCATCGGGATAATCCGTCCACGGCACTACCTTAACTTCGCCCCGAAGACCGTGTGTATTTACGATTTTTCCTGCTTCTAACATATTATTCCTCCGAAAACACATAGATAAAAATGCGGACAATTGCCCGCATTTTTTCTTAAATCATACTATGTCAACCGAAACCTGCTTATTTTCACGGCTTGCGGCTGCTTTTACAACAGTTCTGATTGCTTTTGCAATTCTTCCCTGCTTGCCGATGACTTTGCCCATATCGCCCGACGCAACTCTCAATTCAAGTGTTACGCTCTTGTCATCGTTTTCTATCTCTGTTATGTTTACATCATCAGGATAGTCTACAAGTGATTTGGCTATAATCTCCAATACTTCTTTCATTAGCCTTGTCCCTCCATAATTAGATAATGTTAGACTTCTTCAAAAGGGCTCTTACAGTGTCTGTAGGCTGCGCTCCGTTACCAATCCATTTCTTAGCCGCATCAGCGTCAATTTTAATTTCAGCGGGATCAGCAAGAGGATTGTATGTGCCGATTTCCTCAATAAATCTACCATCTCTGGGGTATCTTGAATCAGCAACTACAACTCTGTAAAAAGGAGCCTTTTTTGCGCCCATTCTTCTCAATCTGATTTTTACTGCCATATTTTTCACCTCCTAAAATGTCTTTATCACTCAAAAACTTAATTTTCAAGTTATATTATAAAGCCTGACTTTCGCCGTGCCTTATCTGCGTTTTCTTAATTGTTTGAGCATACGGCTCTGTTTGCCGCCGCTTAACTGCTTCATCATTTTCTGCATCTGCTCAAACTGCTTCAAAAGCTGGTTTATTTCCTGAACCTTCGTACCGCTTCCCTTCGCAATTCTGACCTTACGGCTTGCGCCGATTATCGAAGGTTTTCTGCGTTCTTCAAGAGTCATGGATTGAATTATCGCCTCAATATGAATAAGGCGCTTTTCATTTTCCTCTGTATCAACCGATTCAAGCATTTTCTTGTCAACTCCCGGAATCATACCGAGTAATTGTGAAAATGAACCCATTTTTCTGATTTGCTTAAACTGCTCCAGAAAATCATCAAGATCAAATTGCTGTTTTCTGATTTTATCCTCAAGCTCCTGCGCCTTTTTCTCGTCAATCGCTTCCTGCGCTTTATCAATAAGCGTAAGCACATCGCCCATGCCGAGTATTCTTGACGCCATTCTGTCGGGATGGAACTGCTCCAAATCCGAAAGCTTCTCTCCTACCGACGCAAATTTTATCGGTTTGCCCGTTACCTGCTTTACAGATAACGCCGCGCCGCCTCTGGTATCGCCGTCAAGCTTAGAGAGAATTACACCCGTTATATCAAGCTGTTCATTAAAAGATTTTGCAACATTTACAGCATCCTGACCTGTCATTGCATCAACAACAAGCAATATCTCATTCGGGCTGACCTCGCTTTTTATGTTTTGAAGCTCAGTCATGAGTTCATCATCTATATGCAGACGTCCTGCCGTATCAAGAATTACAGGGTCGTTTCCATGCTTTATCGCATGAGCTACAGCTTCCTTTGCTATTTTAACCGGATTTTCATCAGAGCCCATCGAAAACACCGGAACGCTTATCTGGCTTCCCAAGACCTCAAGCTGTTTTATAGCCGCGGGACGGTACACGTCACACGCGACCATAAGCGGACGTTTGCCTGCATTCTTTCTCAAATTTAAAGCGAGCTTACCGGTTGCTGTTGTTTTACCTGCGCCCTGCAAGCCGCACATCATAATTACAGTAGGCGGCTTTGAAGAAAATTCAAGTCTTGCCGCTTCTCCGCCAATCATAGCGGTAAGCTCATCATTTACAATTTTAACAAGCTGCTGAGCAGGCGTCAGGGACTCCATAATTTCCTGTCCCAAGGCTTTTTCGGAAATTGTATTCACAAATTCCTTTACAACCTTAAAGTTTACATCCGCTTCGAGCAAAGCAAGCTTTATCTCGCGCATGGCATCCTTTATATCCCTTTCATTAAGCTTGCCCTTGCCGCGAAGCTTTTTAAATACACCTTGCAGCTTATCTCCCAAGCTTTCAAATGCCATTATGCCATGCTCCCTTCTATATTATTTCGGATAATTCCTCCGCCGTTTTCTTCAGTTTTCTAACTTCATCCGTATCACTAAGCTTGCATATAATTTTACTCATTTCTTCAATCTTAATTGTAATATCAGAAAATCGTTTTACCAGCCCAAGCTTTTCCTCATACTCGGCAAGCTGTTTTTCACCGCGTTTTACCGCGTCCCTCACGCCCTGACGGCTGATTTCAATCTCCTCCGCAATTTCCGAAAGCGATAAATCCTGATTGAAATACATATCCATCATTTCATACTGACGCTCATTAAGCAGCTGACCGTAAAAATCCATTAAAATGCTTATTTTTAAATTTTTTGACACATTATCACCTGTAAAGTTTTTTTCTTTACAGGTATATTTTACATTAAACCTGTTTGCTTGTCAATACTTTTTTTATCAAAAATTATAAAATCAAGTCAATATATTTTGTATAATTTCACAAAGCTCATCATAATTCAGCAACCGATTTATGACATCAAGAAGCATATTTGCGGAAATTTTAGCGGGAAGCCCCAGTTCTTTTGACAGTTTATTTCTTAATTCATAACTGTTTTCTCCGCCCGATAGTCCAAGTCTAAACATATCGGCTTTCGTTATTTTACGTCCCTGTCTTTGTGATTGCTTGTCTCCGTCAAGTGTACAGCCCGCTTTTCTCAAAGCGTCAATTATAATATCGTCATTTACCCCTTCAACGCCAAGCAAGCCCTCTTTCCCCGCTGTTTTCTTACGCTTTTCCTTACCGTGAATATCAGGAATATACGCATGAAGAACCTTACTGCCAGGCAACGCCTGCTTAATATAATTTCTAATCTGAAAACCTGCGCTGTCTGAATCCGTCAATATTACAATACCTGTTTTTTCAGCAAGCGTTTTTATTGACTTCATCAATGCATCGCTTTTAAATATAGAAAAGCCGTGAGTAGTTATAATAACTCCGTCAATGAACCTCGAAAGCTTGATTTTATCATAAACGCCTTCAACAATAATTGTTTCCTTTATCTTGTACATATTACACCCTTATCCAACCTCAAAAACAAGCAAGGCAAACTTGCCTTGCTTGTTTTTTTATTACTGATTTCAGATATTAGAACCACTTCTGACCATCATAGTTGTCAAGCACGTTTCTGATATTGTCAAGTCTTGTCTGAATATCAACCTTACCATTATCATCATATACGCTTGTGGCTCTAAGCATTGTATCCTCTGCCCAATGTCCGTCAAGATCCACTATAGAATAAAGCTCGGGAGTAACCTTAACGCCGTCAGCCGATACAAGCTCAGCATTTGTACGTCCGATAATATTATTGAACATAGCGCAGAACTCAGCTCTTGTCATAACTCTGTTCGGCTCAAATTTATCATCATCAACACCGTTCATATAGTTATACGCCGCCATAACCTCAATATATGTCTTATAAGGGCTATCCGCGATATCCGCAAATCCCGTATCTGTCGTATTTGATAAATTCAATCCGTAAGCAACAAGCTTTGCAACCTCGCCTCTTGTTACGACGCCGGTTTCAACAGACTCAATTCCGTCAAATGTGCCCTTGCCCGCAAGGAATGCAAGACCGCGGGCATACCAAGTTCCCGTATGCTGTCTGATGTTCTCTGTCATAGCGTATTTTGCGGTCTTTGTATCGTATTTCTGGTCGATAAGCCTCATAATCATAGCCGCAACCTGTTCTCTTGTTACAGCATCATCAGGAGCCATCTTAACCTCGGCAACCATTTTGCTGCCTGTTACATTGCCGTCCGCATCTGTCACATCTTCACCGTGAATTGTAGGCTCGTATCCGAAGATATATGCATAGCCCACACCTTCAAGATCAATCTCGCT
Organism: uncultured Lachnospiraceae bacterium; assembly: GCA_964447095.1. Classification (GTDB taxonomy): domain Bacteria; phylum Bacillota; class Clostridia; order UBA1381; family UBA1381; genus JALEPO01. The sequence continues at coordinate 8,859 of CAYUSE010000029.1, forward strand.
TCCTGTCGGAACAGGAGCGGGAGTAGCTGTCGGCTCTGCCGGAGGGTCAGTCGGCTTCGGGATATCATCAGCCGAAGCAACAAATACAATCTTTGCAGTATCAAATACATTTGCATCGTCAACCGATGTTGCCTTTACAACAACCTCGTCTCCCGGCTGTACGCTGCCCCACTGATTATAATCAAATGTTGCATCATCAGCTGTAAAGTAACCCGGATACCACTGATTCTCGCCGGCTGAGTTACTGTCAAACCATACCTTTGATGTATCTTCAACTTCCCATTTATAATTTGTGTTCTTGTCAAGCGTAAACTGCGGTTTGCTTCCGTCGCCTATCACCACATAAACTACATCCTCAATAATATCAAGGTGAATACCCTTGTCGTCAGAAGGCTTATTTGTCTCTGACGGAGTTGATGAAACATTTAATGAATCTGTCCGGTTAAGAATTGAGCCTGCGCCGTTGATTAACAAAGTATCCGTAATAAGCTGACCCTGAATACAGCTTGAATTATGAATTGTTGAAGCAGCGTTAGGAACTATAACCTTACCGTTTATATAACCTGCACCAATTGTTTCAAAGCTCTTCGCTCCCGATTCAATATTTCCGTAGATTTCAGCGCTCATACCAACCTGAAGCGTCTCGGCATTTGTATGAATGTTAGCCGCGATTTTTGCTCCCTGAAGATTTAACACTCCTGATTCGGTATCTATATACAAATCAATCTGATTTGGATTTAACTTTTCCAAAATATCCTGCTTCGGACGCGGAATTCCGTTTGCGTCCATAGCATAAATAGGATATGCGTTTGAAGCAAATTGATCTACCAAATCCCAATTACTGTAATTACCGTCAGTTGTAGCAAGACCTAAATTCACACTTGCCCCATTATTCTGTACCCATTTTTTAATATAAAGATTTACATGATTGTCACCGACTACCTGAATAAACGGATTTGATCCCACAACCAGCTCGTCAATTACAACAGTAATATCCTTTTCGGACGCATCAATTATAAGACCCGCACCATTTACATCTGTTAAAGTACCGATATGAATATCATCAGAAATGGTCGCTACCGAACGCCATTGATTTGCTGAGCGGTTTTCCTCATATTCTGTAATCTCCGGATATGTGTACGGAGTATATGAATAATCAAAGCTTGTTTCCTTGTCAAGAATAGCGCCTTCATGCTCAAGACCTACGCTGTAAGCATTTGTAACGTCTGTATTTCCGTCATCGTCTACGTGCACATAGCCGTAACGAATTGCAACCGCACCTGCCGCGCCTGTTTCGGTCTGATTTTCCGTTCCCGAAATAAATGCGCCCTTGATAACATTTCCCTGACCGTTACCTCCGTAAATTGTACCGTTTGAATAAACGCTTCCCTCGATGTACATGGTATCACCATAGATTTTTACATCGCCGTTGGCAATTACGGCTAAATTCATCTCGCCGTCCGCATCGCTCGTCTGCACATTCGACGGATACGGTTTGCCGTCATACTGTGATGGAGCCGCAGCAAACGCAGCCGTTGATGAGACAAGCATTGCAAATGAAACCGCGCTTGCCAGAAGTTTCTTTAACTTCATTTTAAATTTCCCCTTTCTCTCTCTGCTGTCAAAACAGCATACACTCATTAAAATTTTATCTTACTATAGATTATACCACTTATGGGGCCTGCGGTCAATAAATTACAGATTTTTTTAATTTTAAAAGTAACCAATATTTCCCATTCGTTTTTGTAAATAATGTACAATATCACAAGCAAAAGGACTGTTATTTTTTTAACAGTCCTTACAAAATTTTATTTATGCTTCCATCTGCAGCGCATCCTGAAGCCACCATTCGCCTATATCAAGGGCTTTATAGAGATTTTCTCTTTCCGCCTTGCGGTAAACTGTGCCTTCGCCAAGCTCGCCGGTATTGTCCATAAGCTGGATTTTAACCTTTGTGGAATGTTCTATATCATCTATGGGCGTAGAATCAAGCACATCAAGCACGAGGATGTATTTGTCCTCTAAATTTCCGTAAAAAATTCTGTTGCCGCATCTGATAAGCGGTTTCTCCTTATAATTCAGTCCCTTTTTCTTCTTTGCTGCTGCCATACCTGCACTTCCTTTCTTAAATTTCAAACCCTGCCGTAACAGCCTTAAGATTTAAATTCACAAGGTTCTGTTTCTTCCCGGTTAAGGATTTTTTTATTGTTGTTTTTATTTCTTCCGCCGTAAAAAGTCCGGTTTCCTTTAAAACCGCTCCGAGCATTACCATGTTGGCAAGCTTTTTTACATGCATTTTATCCGCAATTTCCGTTGCGTTTACATATACGGTTTTAACATCTGTTCTTTTTACGCTGCGGTTAATAAGCAATTTATCAGCAAATATTATCCCTCCTGTTTGTACTGCATTTTCAAATCTATCAAGCGACGGAGCGTTCATAGCAACCAATATGTCAGGATTCATAACAATCGGCGACCCTATCGGCTCATCATCTATTATAACATGGCAATTTGCCGTTCCGCCGCGCATTTCAGGTCCGTACGACGGCAGCCACGAAAGCTTTTTTTCCTTCAGCATCGCGGCAAAAACGAGCATTTTTCCTGTGAATAATATCCCCTGCCCTCCAAATCCGGCAAGTATCATTTTACAATTATTCATTTTCAGCACCTCCGTCAATGTTCTTATATACCCCGAGCGGATAATACGGAAGCATTTCTTTCCGAAGACGCTCCACAGCCTCGGCAGGAGACATGCCCCAGTTCGTCGGGCAGGTACACAAAAGCTCAACAAACGACAGCCCCTTGCCGTCAATCTGATTTTGGAACGCTTTTTTTATTGCCTTTTTCGCTTCCTTTATATGCTGCACGCTGTCAGTTGACACCCGTGCAATATACGAAGGTCCGTCAAGAGATGACAGCATTTCACATACTCTTATCGGATTTCCCTGCGTTTTCGGGTCGCGTCCGTAAGGCGAGGTCTGCGTAATCTGTCCCGGCAGCGAGGTCGGAGCCATCTGACCGCCCGTCATGCCGTAAATTGTGTTGTTTATAAATATTATAGTAATATTTTCACCTCTCGTTGACGCATGAACGGTTTCCGCCGTTCCTATTGCCGCCAAATCGCCGTCGCCCTGATAGGTAAACACTATCCTGTCAGGCAGAGAACGCTTAAGCCCTGTTGCAACTGCAGGCGCTCTGCCGTGCGCCGCCTGTACAACATCAAAATTAAAATAATCATGAGCTGTAACAGCACATCCTACAGGTTCAACCGCGATTGTATTATCAGCTATATCAAGCTCGTCAAGAACTTCGCATACAAGTCTGTGAACAATACCGTGCGAACAGCCGGGGCAATAATGAAATGCCGCGTCAGATAATGATTTCGGTTTTTCGTAAATTACCCTTGTCATTTTACATAACCTCCTTCATTATTGACTTAACCTTGGCGATTATCTCCTGCGGTTCGGGAATAACTCCTCCCGTTCTTCCGCAGAAGTAAACAGGCACTTTACATTCGCATGCAAGCTTTATATCCTCGACCATTTGCCCCATACTCATTTCTACAGACAGAAACGCTTTAGGACTTACCTGCTTATATATCTTTTCAGGAAACGGCCACAATGTAATCGGACGTATTACTCCGACCTTTATTCCTTCATCACGAAGTTCTTTTACCGCGGTTTCCACTATTCTTGAGGTTATTCCATAGGAGGAAATTATAATATCCGCGTCCTCAATATCATGCGCATCATATCTTTGCAAATTCTCTTTGACAATATCGTATGTCTTTTCACGTTCAATTACCGTCGCCTCCAGCTCGTCGGGCTTCAAATACAGTGTTTTTGTAACATTCGGCCCGCGTTTTCCCTGCGTACCCGTTGTCGCCCACGGTTTATCGGCAAAAACAGGCTCGGGTATCTCGTCCAAATCCACAGGCTCCATCATCTGACCGAGTGTTCCGTCGCTGAGAAGCATCACAGGAATACGGTATTCCTCTGAAATATTAAAGCCGTCAGCAGTAAGACAAACCATTTCCTGTATGCTGTTCGGAGCAAGCACGATTAAATGATAATCTCCATGTCCGCCTCCGCGCGTTGCCTGAAAATAATCTGACTGAGCAGCCTGAATTCCGCCGAGTCCGGGTCCGCCGCGCATTATATCAACTATTACGCACGGTAAATCCGCCGCCGCGATATAGCTTATACCCTCTGATTTAAGACTTATACCGGGGCTTGACGAGCTTGTCATAGCCCTCACCCCTGCCGACGCCGCTCCATAGAGCATGTTTATAGCGGCAACCTCGCTTTCTGCCTGTAAAAATGTACCGCCGATTTTCGGCAGCTTCTTTGCCATGTATGCGGATAATTCCGTCTGCGGCGTAATCGGATAGCCAAAGAATTGTTTGCATCCTGACCTGATTGCCGCCTCCGCAATTGACTCATTTCCCTTCATCAATACCATATCACCCATTGCCTATTCA
>CAYUSE010000030.1:0-13265 GCA_964447095.1 uncultured Lachnospiraceae bacterium
TGCAAAATAATAAAATATTTGTAAATAACACATATGTAACAGCATCATATCAAGAAACAAAATTAGAAGCAAAAGATGATGCACATACAGTAGTTTATACAAAAACACCAGCAAAAGATAAAGAATTACCTAAGACAGGACTAGATTATTAATAAAGGAGGATTTTATATATGTTAACTATTAATGAAGTTAGAATAAAGAAAATAAATAGAGGAAGGTTTTTAGGATATGCAAGTATTTTAATTGAAAATTCATTAGTTGTAGATGGAATTGAATTACACGAAGGAGAAAAAGGTAGATATATTTATATGCCTTTAAATCCTAAAATGAAAAGAACAAGAAGAAATAGTACATATCCAATAGACAATGAAACAAGAGAACAAATATTGCAATTAGTTTCAGATAAATATGATGAAGAAACTAATGAATAGAAAATTTGATAAGAAGGTACATTAAATATTTTGTATCTTCTTCTTATTTTATTTTTATAAAAATAAAGACAAGGAGGATAACGTGCAACAAATTATTTTATCAGAATTAGAACAATTAAAGAAACAGACAGATTTTGTAATTGATAATAAAGAAATTTTAGATAATAAAGATATAGAAAAGTATTTACGAGGCTTAGAGAAAATAAGATATGAAATATTTAATAAGATCAAGTTAAACAATAAAGAAAAAGTAGATGAAGGAGAAAAAATAAATTATATAAATAATTCATATAGAGCAACATTATCAAATGATATTTTAAAAATATATATTCCTGAAACATTACCAAAGTTTAAAAATATCAGCAATTATGCTTATAAAAATATTATGCTCAGCACAGCAGAGGCAGTAAAAGAATATAGAGGATTATTTAAGAATAATCTAACATTTGTAGTAATTATAGTACATGAAAAACAAGCAAATATGGATATAGATAATAAATATGTCAAACCAATTATAGATGCTTTAGTTCTACAAAATGTTATTCAAGATGATAATATTAATAATATGTTTTACCTAGCTAGAGGTAAAAATGATACAACAAAACCTTTTACTGAAGTATTTGTAATGGATGGAAAATATATAACAAGTTGGCTTGAAAAAATACAAAAAATGTTTTAAAAAAGTATGAAAATTTTTCAATAAAACATTAAAAAAATTTTTGATATAAAATAATACAATAAAGCTTGAAATTTCAAGAAAAACTTTTCTATTTTTTCAATAGTTTAAGACACCGTTGAAAAACTGTGTCTTGAACAAGAAAAAAGGAGGGTATATGTGCAGGAAAAAAATAACCTAAGTAAAGAAGATTTAGAAGTATTAAAATTTTTGTCAAAATACAAAATGATAAAAGTTGAAGATGCGAGTTTAATTTATAAAACAAAGAGATATTATAGACAAAGAATTAATAAATTGATAACAAAAGAATATGTAAAAAGATATAAAAGTTACATAGTAATTGATAAAAAAGGAAGGAAAGTATTAGATGAGGTAGGTTCAGGTTATATAAAAAATATAAAAAACGAAGCGTATATGGAAAGATTAAAGCATATAGCTAGTATTGCAACACTAAGCATAGATTCAAATATTAAATTTATTCCAAGTTGGGATATAAAAGAAAAAGACCAATATACAGAAACAGCCAGAAGATATATAGGAAAAATTATAATAGAAGAGAAAGAATATTTGACATACTATATATCTGATAAAAAAGAACATATTTATATAAAACAGTTACTATTTGATGTTAATAAAGCAATTAATTATGATGAAATTATCATATTTGTTGAGAATTTTGATGTTATAAATAAAAGATATTCCAATTTGTCATTTGGAAAGAAAAGCACGAATGTAATTTTAAATACAGCTAATAACAAAGAGATTATAAAAAGAAGTAGTCAAATAGATACACATGAAGTATTAGAAGGTCTATACGAAAAAGAGATTTTTATTAGTGATTGGGATAAAGCAGATTATTTATTGACTGATGGTACATATATTATATATATGCCTTTTATTGATACAGAAAAAGTAGAAAGAATAAATTGGTATTATATAGAAAATACAGAATCTAATCGAAAATTGGAAATCGTAACATTAGAAGAAAATTTGAAAAAGATACAACAGATATTGTGTCACAAATTAAAAATAAGAACTTTTGACAAAAATTTGTTAGGAGGAATGAGTGAATATTAAAAATTGTAAAAAGGTATTACAAAGAAAAAGTGTAATATCTTTTATTATCTTATATATTTATATAAGAATATTAGTGCCAATTATAAATGGATATATTAAAAATAATAAAACAGTAATATATTTCGCATTATCGGGAACGGCAAGCGGACAGTATCAGACGGCAAATTTAGTTAAAGAGGAAATTCTTGAGGAAAATCCAAATGCTGATTTCCGGATTGTTGACACGCAGAAGTTTTCGGTATATATCGCTCAAACTGCCGTTCATGCGGCTCAGATGGCTCGTGACGGCAAAACGGCTGATGAAATTGTGACAGAATGCGAAAAATACGTAAAACAATGGCGAGCTTATCTGCTTGTAGACACATTAAAATATCTCGAAAAGGGCGGAAGACTTTCAAAAACAGCCGCATTTGTCGGAACAATGCTTGATATTAAGCCTATTCTGACCATTGAACACGGTCTTGTTGAGAATATGGATAAATTAAGAGGCAAGAAAAAACTCATAGAAAAGCTGATTGAGAAAATCAAGGAAGACCCTGATTTTGACGCGGAAAATCCTGAATTTCTTGTTGTTCAGTCAGATGAGGAACGCGGACAAAAAACCTGCGCTTTGCTGGAAGAGGAGTTTGGCAAGGGATGCATAACAATGTACACCGAGTTCGGACCGCTTATCGGCACTCATGTCGGCAGATGCGCGGTCGCAATACTGCCGAAAATAAAATAATAACAGAAAGGAAGATAAATATGAAATACATTGTAATTTTAGGAGACGGAATGGCTGATTATCCCGTTGATTATTTTAACGGAAAAACTATTTTAGAGGTTGCCGAGAAACCGACAATTGATTATATGTGTGCGCACGGCGAGCTGGGAATGGTAAAAACAGTTCAGGACGGCATGAAGCCGGGTTCGGACGTTGCGAATTTATCGGTTATGGGTTATGACACAAAGCAATGCTATAGCGGACGTTCACCGCTTGAAGCCGCGTCAATCGGCGTTCAGATGAAGGATAACGACGTAACATTCCGCACAAATCTTGTAACGCTTTCTGATGAAGAAAATTACGAGGACAAAACAATGCTTGACTACAGCGCGGGCGAAATTTCAACTGAGGAAGCGGCAGAGCTGATAAATGCCGTTGCAAAAGAGCTCAACACTGATAAAATTAAATTTTATTCGGGAATAAGCTATCGTCATCTTTGCGTATGGGAGGACGGAAGCACAAATGTAGATTTAACTCCGCCGCATGATATTTCAGATAAGAAAATAACCGACCACCTTCCCAAAGGCGATGGCGCGGAAAAGTTCCTTGAAATGATGAAAAAGAGCGAAAAGATTTTAAAGGAACACCCTGTTAATAAAGCGAGAGTTGCCGCAGGCAAAAATCCCGCGACTTCAATATGGCCCTGGGGCGAGGGAACTAAACCGCAGCTTGATAATTTTGAAGAGAAATTCGGATTAAAGGGCAGCGTTATATCCGCGGTTGATTTGATTAAGGGTATTGCAAAATGCGCGGGAATGAACTCTATAGATGTTGAGGGCGCGACAGGCAACTGCGAAACCAATTGGGACGGCAAGGCTCAGGCTGCTTTGGATACACTACTTGACGGTTACGATTTTGTATATGTTCACATGGAGGCTCCTGACGAGATGGGTCATCAGGGCGCGCCTGACAAGAAAAAATACGCGGTTGAAACGATTGACAAAAAAGTCGTAAAATTCTTAAAAGACGAGCTTGAAAAACGCGGTATTGATTATAAAATGCTTATCATGCCCGACCACCCGACGCCGATTAAGCTGAAAACTCATGTGTCTGACCCTGTACCGTACGTTATTTATGACAGCACAAAGGATATTACTACAAATCTTTCATACACCGAGGAAAACGGAAAAAAGACAGGTATTTATATTGAAAAGGGATATACCTTGATGAATAAGTTTTTGGGGAAAGCCTGAATAAAATCGCCCATAGCACTATTTTTCGGCGCTTGAAGTATAATCATACGACTGCGCGCCTCAAAACAGCACTCTGAACGCTTTTTTATCAGTCTTAGTTTTGGATGGTGATGATTTTATGAAAATCAAAAAAAATTGGATACGGGTTGTTATATTTACGGCAATACTTGCTCTGGCATGTGTAGGATTATATTTTTTCCTGCCGAAAATTGTAAATCTTGCAGGTTTTTTGATAAGCCTGTTTCTGCCGTTTTTGCTGGGGTATTTATTTTCTATGCTCGTAAATCCGCTTGCGGATACAATGCAAAAAAAGCTGAAAATTCCGCGAGGGTTATCCGCCGTACTTGTAATAATTCTGATAGTCGGGATTTTGGGCGGAGTTATAACATTTGCGGTATGGAAAATTGTTGACGAGTCGCGAATGCTGTACACGCAGTTCCCTGTGATTTATGAAAACGCGAGAAACAGTATTCATGCCTTGGGTGAAAAGTTCTCGAATATTTACGTAAGCATGCCCGAAAACATTCAGCAGTCGTTTACGGCTCTTGGAGAAAGCATATCGAATAAGGCGGCAAACTTTATAAATACTAAATCTTCTCCCGTGGTAGACCATGCGGGCAATTTTGCCAAGGCTTTGCCGAGTGTGTTTGTCGCGGTAATAGTATTTATACTTTCTGCGTATTTCATGGTATCGGAAAACAAAACTGTTCATAATGTTGTTCATTCTCTGTTTCATAGAATTTTCAGCGAGCGTTTCTATGAAAGAATGTCGGCAGTGAAGCAGGAATTGAAAAAATATTTAGGCGGCTATATAAAAGCGCAGGGAATACTGATGGTAATATCGTTTATAATAATGTTCATCGGGCTGACTGTCTTGCAAATTGACTATGCGCTTTTGATTGCTCTGTGTGTGGCGATTGTTGACGCACTGCCGTTTTTCGGCAGCGGACTGATATTATGGCCATGGATGCTTATAGCGTTTTTAAACGGAAATATAAAGCTTGGAATAGGCCTGGTTATAATATATCTTGCCGTTACGATTATGAGGCGTTTTACCGAGCCGAAGCTTGTGAGCACGGGAATGGGACTGCATCCGATACTTACGCTGATGTCAATGTATGTAGGATATAAAACGCTAAGCATAGGCGGTCTTATATTAGGACCGATTATACTAATGATAATCATAAGCTTCTATAAAGCGGGTATTTTCGACGCGCCTATACGAGTGATAAAATCAGCAGGAACAATGATTAAGAAACAATGTATATCATTTAAAAAATTTTTTATAAACTTAATGGAGAGTGATTGGAATGAATGATAAATTTTATATTACAACCGCGATTGCTTACACATCAAAAAAGCCGCATATAGGCAACACTTATGAAATAGTGCTGACGGATGCCATCGCGCGTTTTAACCGTTTTATCGGCAAGGATGTGTTTTTCCTTACGGGTACTGACGAGCACGGTCAGAAAATACAGGAAATTGCCGAGGCGGAGGGCATAACGCCGCAGCAGCATGTTGATGAAATCGCGGGACAAATCCGCGAAATTGCCGATATGCTTAATATCAGCTACGACAAATTTATCCGCACCACCGATGATTATCATGTAAAAGCCGTTCAGCAGATATTTAAAAAGCTCTACGACCAAGGCGATATTTATAAATCGGAATACGAGGGCTGGTACTGTACGCCGTGCGAGTCGTTCTGGACTCAAACTCAGTTAAAGGACGGCAAATGCCCCGACTGCGGACGCGAGGTTCAGAAAACAAAGGAGGAAGCGTATTTCTTCAAAATGAGCAAGTATCAGGATAAGCTGATGCAGTATATTGAGGAGCACCCCGAATTTATTCAGCCCGAGTCGCGCAAAAAGGAAATGGTAAATAATTTCCTAAAGCCCGGACTTCAGGATTTGTGCGTGTCGAGAACAAGCTTTTCTTGGGGTATTCCCGTGGAATTTGACCCCGGACATGTTGTTTATGTCTGGATTGACGCGCTTTCAAATTATATCACGGCTCTCGGCTACACACCCGATAAAAAGGGCGAACTGTATAATAAATACTGGCCCGCGGACGTGCATATAATCGGAAAAGACATTCTGCGTTTCCATACTATCTATTGGCCTATTATGCTTATGGCTCTCGGCGAGCCGCTCCCGAAACAGGTATTCGGTCATCCGTGGATGCTGTTCGGTGAAGAAAAGATGAGTAAATCACGCGGAAATGTAATTTATGCCGAGGATTTGGTAAAGCATTTCGGCGTTGACGCGGTAAGATACTATTCACTTCATGAAATGCCGTTTGCGCAGGACGGAACAATTACGTTTGAGGTATTTATAAGCCGTTTTAATTCAGATTTGGCGAATACTCTGGGCAATCTCGTAAACCGTACGGTCGCTATGATTAACAAGTATTTTGACGGAGTTATTCAATCGGGCGATGTGTCGGGTGAATTTGACGACGACTTAAAGGCGGTCGCAGTTTCGGCGATTGATAAAATCAGCGAAAAAATGAAAACTCTCCATGTCGCGGACAGCCTTGATGAAATCTGGACAGTAGTTGACCGCGCGAATAAATATATAGACGAAACAACGCCGTGGATTTTGGCAAAGGATGAGGCGACAAAACCGCGTCTTGGTACAGTGCTTTATAATCTTGCCGAAACAATTCGCATAATCGCGGCGCTTTTAAGCCCGTATATGCCCGAAACCTCGGCAAAAATCGCGGAACAGATAAACTCGGAGGATTTGTCTTACGCAAGCGTTAAAGCGTTCGGCGCGATTAAATCAGGTACGAAAGTCGGAGAAGCTGTTCCGCTGTTCCAGAGAATTGATGCGGATAAAAAGCTTGCCGAGCTTGCGGAGGAATTTACGGCAGAGGAAGAAAAGATTGAGATTGCGCCATATAAGGACTATATAGAATTTGAGGAATTTGAAAAGCTCGATATTCGTGTCGGCAAAGTCATAGAATGCGAGAAGGTGCCGAAATCGTCAAAGCTTTTGAGATTTACATTGCAGGTCGGCAGTGAAACAAGGCAGATTTTATCGGGCATTTCAAAATATCACACACCCGAGGAGCTAATTGGCAAAAACGTGCTGTTTGTTGCGAATTTAAAGCCGAGGAAGATGATGGGGCTTGAATCCTGCGGTATGATTTTATCGGCGGAATTTGAGGATAAACTAACGGTACTCACCACTTTAAAGGATATACAGAGCGGAGCGGAGGTAGTGTAATGAAAAAAATAATTGCATTGGCACTTAGCGCAATGATGTTGTCGTCAACCGCGTACGCGGCGGAATTTTACAAGGGCGGAGATGTTACGGAGGTCAACTATATTGAAGATTTGGGCGGCAAATATTACACGCGTGACGGCAAGGAGGAGGACGTTTTTAAAATACTATCCGAAGCAGGAATGAACATGGCGCGTATTCGTCTTTCAAACAATCCCGGTAAAGGCTCGGGTGACGGAAATTATTATTTGCCCGAGGGTTATCAGGATGAAGAGGATTGTCTTGATTTGGCAAAGCGCGCAAAGGACGCAGGAATGGCGATACAGTTTACGTTTAACTATTCCGATTATTGGTCGAACGGTACGCGTCAGATTATTCCGCACGATTGGGTGAAGCAGATTAAGGAAGATTTTGGATATGACGTAAATGACGAGAAATTTCTTAAATCTATGACATCGGAGCAGAGAAAAGAAATACAGAAAAAGCTCAAAGGCATTATTTATAATTATACTTTCGATATAATGACGAAGCTGAAAGCTCAAAATACGCTTCCAAGGTACGTTTCGCTCGGCAATGAAATCAACGGCGGAATACTGTTCCCGTTTGCGAACACGTACGCAGCGAATATGAGCAAGGATAATTTCGAGCTTCAATTCGGCGAAAACAAATCGGACAGCGATATAATTTGCCCCGAGGACTGGAATGCGCTTGCAGAATTTTTAAACGCGGGTTATGACGCGGTTAAGGCTGTTTCGCCTGCTACAGAGGTTATAATTCATATTGCGGAAGGTTCCAAGGAAAGCACATTTACGTGGTTTTTCGATAAATTCGAGGCGGCAGGCGGCAAATATGACGTGATAGGCGCGTCGTATTATCCTGCGTGGTCGAACAACACGATTGAAACATGCGTTGAATTTATTGATAATATCTCGGAAAAGTATGATAAAAATATAATGATTATGGAAACGGGCTTCAACTGGAACGCGACCCGTAAAGACGGATACGCGGGTCAGCTTGTTGATATTGACGCGTACAAGGATATTTATCCGCCCTCCAAGGAGGGGCAAGCGGGATTTTTAACTGATTTGTTCAGTCAGCTTAAGAACACAGAACGCTGTGTCGGAGCGCTTTATTGGGATCCGTGCATGATTCATGTTGAAGATAAGGACGGCAACAATTTATCGGGCTGGGCGTACAGAGAAGCGGACGATGCAGTTGAGCCAAATGTGGTTGAAAACACAACGCTTTTTGACTTTGACGGTAAGGCTCTGCCTGTATTGGATGCGTTTAAAAATGAAAAGCTGATTACGCTGATTTTTGATGAAAGCGGCAAGCTTATACATGCATCAATGGGCGATAACGCTCCGTCAGAGATAACGCCGCGGTGTAAAGTATATTCATGGGACGGAAAAATCTTAAAATTAAGGACAGCTCGGCATTTTAATAGTATGTTTTAGCTTTATAAATCAGGCATAATTTAAAATAAAAGTTTTTTAGGGAGAGAGAGGAGAAACGGCAATGAATAAAAAACAAATTTTAGGTGTTGTTCTGGCGGCGGCAATGCTTCCTATAGGAAGTTTTGGTTTTACCAAAACAGCACAAGCCGCGCAGGAAACTGTCATACGGCTCGACCCGTCTGACGCGTCACCGTTTAATGACGGCGAGTTTCAGGGCTGGGGAACCGCGCTATGCTGGTGGGCAAACCGTATCGGCTACAGCGATAAAATGACAGAGCAGGCGGCAACTGCATTTTTCTCGGACGAGGGACTTGGTCTTGATATCGCGCGTTATAATCTTGGCGGCGGCGATAATCCTGAACATAACCATATAAATCGTTCGGACTCGAAAGTACCGGGCGTATGGGAAACATTTAAGCTCTCAGGGGACGGCAAGGACGTGGAGAGCATTACTTATGACATCACAAACGACCAAAATCAGCTAAATATTGCAAAAGCGGCTTTGGCAGCAAATCCTGATTTGTATTTTGAGGGATTTTCAAACTCCGCGCCGTATTTTATGACAGTATCGGGCTGTACTTCGGGCGGCAATCCGGCGGACAGCGATAACTTGAAAGCCGATATGTATGACGACTTCGGCAAATTTATCGCTGATGCAACAAAGCTGTTTAAGGATAACGGAATAGAATTCCAGAGCTACTCACCGATGAATGAGCCTGACACAAATTATTGGGGAGTTAATTCACCTAAGCAGGAAGGCTGTCATTTTGACCCCGGCGCAAGCCAGTCAAAGGCGATTACTGAAACAAGAAAAGCTCTTGATAATGCCGGTCTTACAGACGTGCTTGTAGCAGGTATGGACGAAACAAGCTTAAAGAAAACGGCGAATAACCTCGGCTCTCTTACCGATGAGGCAAAAACGGCTCTCGGCAGAATTGACACGCATACATACAGTGACCGCGGATACCACGCACAGGTTAAAGCTAAAGCCATAGAGATGAATAAAAATCTTTGGCAGAGCGAGGTTGACAAGGGCGGCGACGGCTTTACTCTTGCAAGCATGATTATCGAGGACATGAACGGTATGCAGCCCTCAGCGTGGGTAATGTGGGATATTGTTGACTTCCACAAGGACTCAAACTTCGTTGACCCGACAACAGGCAACAAAACAGAGGCTAATAACAGCATAACAGACACAAGCTCGGTTTGGGGCGTGGGTATGGCTGACCATGACGCGGAGGAAATTAAGTTTACAAATAAGTATTACGCTTACGGTCAGTTTACAAAGTACATTGAGCCGGGCATGACAATTATTGCCTCGTCAAACAGTACGCTCGCGGCGTACGATAAAGAGACGGGCAAAATTGTTATTGTTGCATTGAATAATGACAATGCGGACAAGAACGTAACATTTGATTTAAGAGACTTTTCAAAGACGGGCGCAAAAGCGCAGGTTATCCGCACAAACGCAAGCAGCGAAAAGTGGGCAAAGCAGGCGGATATTGACGTGACAAACAAGCAATTTGACGCGGTTCTCGGCGCAAAAACCATCACAACATACTTAATTGAGGGTGACAACACGCCTGTCAACTATATGACAATCAGCGGTTCAAATACTATTGTCGCAGGCGTTGATTATACCTTCGGCATAGGCGGCAGCGACCTTGACTTTATAGAGGGTTCTATTAGCTGGAGCGTATCTGACCCTGAGGCGGCAGATATTACAGTAGACACAGTTGCAAACACGGCTACTGTAAGGGCTAAAAAAGGCGGAACCTTCACGCTTACGGCATCAGCAGGCGATATAAGCACAGCGATAGACATAAACGCGCTTGCGGACGGTCAAACGCTTACCATTGTAAACAAAAAGAGCGGACTTGGTCTTGAAACGAAGTCGAAGGCTATACATTCAGGCGCGCAGCTTGTTCAGTGGGAAGACAGAAACCTTGATACGGCGGCTTGGAAGCTTGCGGCGACAGACGACGGACATTTTAGCATTATAAACAAGAATGCGGATATGCTGCTTGCCGCAAACGCGGATGCAAGACCTGTAATATCAAAGGATATTGCGGCAATGGATAACGCGGCAAAGTGGGATTTAATAAATCACGGCGGATATTTTGAAATTAAGAATATATCAATAGGGAAGTCGCTAAACGTCAGCGGTCAGAGCACAGCAAACGGCGGAAGCGTAATTTTATATGAGTTCGGCGGCGGCGACAATGAATTGTGGTCACTTAGCGAGGTGACGGGCGATTTGGAGCATGTTGTTCCCGTAGTAGTTGACTACAGCGAGAAATACAAGGGTACACAGTATAATTTTGTAAAAAATGTGTCTGCATGGACAAATAATTTTGATGAAAATACTGACGGATTTACATTATCAGGTACGGCGGCAATGACTGCCGACGGAAACGGCGAAAGCACCCTTGGAGTTCAGTCAAAATACAGCAATAAGGACGGATTGGGCGAAACAGGCTCGGCTGTTTTTACAAGCCCGATTGTATGCGAGGGTGACCAAATAGTAAATATAGCGTTTGACCTTTACTGCTCGAACTCGGGCGGTACGGCAGATTTTTCCGTGCTTGATACTGACGGAAAAGAAATGATTAAAATGGTTTCCTCCGATTGGGATAAATATACTATGACTGTCGGTGAGACAATCGCGGAGGAAGCGACAGGTTCAAAAATATATCTGAGAAATTCGGTAAATGATAAAACACAAAATCAGACTATTGCAAACGGCGGACACTTTGAGATTTACCATTCGCCGTCTGACGGAGATATAACTCTTACACTTAAAAATAATACAAATAATTCAGCGATAAAAACTTATAAGGGCAATGCAGGCGCAGGCAAATCTATAGGGGGTATTTCGTTCAATGCGAATTACACTTCTTGGAGTAAGCCTATGCTTGTTGATAACCTTGTTACAAATATTATAGAAAGCTCCGTAATAACAAACAATCTGAAAATAACAGGCACAGAGGGCAAAAAAGCAAATGTTTCATATACTCTTACAGAGGATATTGACAGCGCGGTCCTGATAGGAGCGCTTTACGGTACTGACGGTGTTCTTGAAGAACTTAAAATTAAAAAGATAGAAGAAAATACGTCGAAAGGAAGTAAAGTAGCAGATTTTATTACTTTTGATAATAATGTATCGGAATATGACGCAAAAGTAATGCTGTGGAAATCTCTTGACGGCGATACTGCAATGACGCCGTTATGTCCTGCTGGAGTGGCTCCTGCTAAGCTTTTGCCGACAGATCCCCCTGTTATGCCGTCAAGCGGCGAGCTTATAAGTCTTAACTTTGATAACGGCGATTTAACGAGCGGTTCAACTTACGGCAAAGCTTCGGGAACAGCGAAGTTTGCAGAGGTTGACAACAAAAAGTGCGTTCAATTTGATAACACAAATGCAACCGCAATTAAGCTTACGGACGCGAACGACAATCCGCTTTTGACGGGCAAGAAAAACATCACGGTTTCCTTTAAGGTAAAGCCGACATCAACCGCATCTTCATGGTGGTTTTATGCAGCGCCTAACGACAGCGCGCAGACCTATCAGCAGGAAAAATACATAGGTGCGCTCACAAAATCAAATACAATCGAGGTAGAGCGTTATAATAACAGCGGCGCAAGAAGCGCGGCGGCTTCAACGGCTTTGCAGTCAAATCAGTGGAACGACGTAATGATTTCCGTGTCTGATGATGTGACGGACGTGTATGTAAACGGCGTTCACGCAAGCGCGGACTCGACGGTTAATATCGCAGATATGCTCGGCAGTAATTCGGTTTGCTATATAGGTAAGGCAAATTGGCAAAGCGGCGAGTATGCGACAGGCTATCTTGATGATTTTGTAATTTACAATCACGCTATTGAAAATCCGCTCGGCTCACTTGATTTGGATGCTTATTTGTCAGAGGTTACCGAAGACGCAGCAATTCCGCATATAGAGGGCGTTTGGTGGGAAAGCTCAGACGAAACTGTAATTACTGCTGACGGTAAGGTTACAAGAGCGGACGATACAAAGAAGGCAGTTTTAACCGCAAAGACGGTAAAGGACGGAATTACGTTTACAAAGAGCTTTAATGTAACAGTACCGGGCTACACGGCGGTACTTGATACTTTCGCCGCGTATGTAGAGGGTAATTCGATTAAGTACGCAAGCGACTATGTTGCTGAAAATGAAAAGTATAGTATGTTAGTAAGCCTGCAACACGAAGATACTGTCGAAGAAAAGCAAACCGCTGCAGGCAGCTTTACAGGTCTTACGAGCGGATCACATACTATAAGCTGCAGACTTAAGGATAAGACAAGCGGAGAGACGATAAAAAGCGTTACAAAACATCTTACGGTCAAGGCTGAAGAACAAATGGCAGCATATTTGTTTGTTCACTTCGTTGACACGCAGGAAACTGCCGAAAAGGAGCAG
>CAYUSE010000031.1:0-12455 GCA_964447095.1 uncultured Lachnospiraceae bacterium
TTTTCGGCGACGCAATGGAGCCCGTTGGCGCAAATAAAATGTATGAGGATTTTGTGGCTTATGTAAAAGAGCAGGGAATACATACCGAAACGGGCGAATTCGGTGCGGATATGAAGGTCACGCTTACCAATGACGGACCTGTGACAATTGTGATGGAGAGTAAATAAACATTGCACTTATATCATCATATTTACTATTGCAAATGATGACGAAAAATGTTATACTAAATAAAAACAATTGTGGAGGAATATTATGCAGAATGAAACGGTAATAGTGCTTGACTTCGGCGGACAGTACAATCAGCTTATCGCGCGCCGTGTGCGTGAATGTAATGTGTACTGCGAGGTTATGTCATATAAAAATCCTATCGAAAAAATCAAAGAGAAAAATCCTGTCGGAATTATTTTCACAGGCGGGCCTAACAGTGTTTATGATGAAAGTTCACCGCATTACGACAAGGCGATTTTTGAGCTTGGCGTGCCGATTTTGGGTATCTGCTACGGCAGTCAGCTTGTGGCGTATTCCTTGGGCGGACATGTCGCTGCCGCGCCCGTGAGCGAATACGGAAAAACGGAAATAACCACTTCGGACAGCCTGTTGTTTGAAAACGTTGAAAAAAACACAATCGTCTGGATGAGCCATACCGATTACATAGACCAAATTCCCGATGGCTTTAAAATTACCGCATATTCAAAGGATTGCCCGTGCGCGGCTTATGAGAACGCAGAAAAGAAACTGTATGCAGTGCAGTTTCACCCCGAGGTAAATCATTCTGTTCAGGGACAGCAGATGCTTAAAAACTTCCTGTTTAATGTCTGCGGCTGTAAGGGCGATTGGAAAATGAGCGATTTTGCAAAACGTTCTATTGAGGCTTTGCGTGAAAAAATCGGTGACGGAAAGGTATTATGCGCGCTTTCGGGCGGCGTTGACAGCTCGGTTGCGGCGGTAATGCTGCATAAGGCGGTCGGCAAGCAGCTTACTTGCGTGTTTGTCGATAACGGGCTTCTCCGTAAAAATGAGGGCGACGAGGTCGAAAGCCTTTTCAGAAATCAGTTTGATATAAATCTTGTAAGATCAAACGCGCAGGATAGGTTTTTGGGCAAGCTCGCAGGCGTGACAGAACCTGAAAAGAAGCGCAAAATAATAGGCGAGGAATTTATCCGCGTGTTTGAGGCAGAGGCTAAGAAGATAGGGAAGGTCGACTTCCTTGTTCAGGGAACGATTTATCCCGATGTTATTGAGTCGGGTGCGGGCGACGCGGCTGTTATAAAGAGTCACCATAACGTCGGCGGGTTGCCCGAGCATGTTGATTTTAAGGAGATTGTCGAGCCGTTAAGAGACTTGTTTAAGGACGAAGTAAGACAGCTTGGAATTGAACTGGGTTTGCCCGAAAAATTCGTGTGGCGGCAGCCGTTTCCGGGACCGGGACTGGCGGTAAGAGTAATCGGCGAGATTACCGAGGATAAGCTTGAGATACTTCGTGACGCTGACGCAATTTTCCGCGAGGAAATCGCAAACGCGGGACTTGACAGAAGTATAAATCAGTATTTTGCGGTTATTACCGATATGAGGAGCGTCGGCGTTATGGGCGACGGCAGAACGTATGATTATACGCTCGCGCTCAGGGCAGTTACAACCACCGATTTCATGACCGCCGATTGGGCGCGTATCCCCTACGACGTCCTCGAAAAAGCATCAAACAGGATTGTAAATGAAGTGAAACACGTAAATAGATTGGTGTACGATATAACAAGCAAACCTCCCGCTACAATTGAGTGGGAATAACGCTTGAAGTGTTATAAGTCGCATAGATAAGCCGTTTTTGAAAGCGTGATACTAAAAATGGCAACACTTTGGAAACATTTGAATTATTCATAACAATAAGAGCTAACTGATTTTTGTAATCGGTTAGCTCTTTTTGGGTTGAGTTTTCAACAACCAATGCGTTATTGAATTTATGATTGCTTATGATATAATATAACCAAATAAAGTTCTAAAGGAGAAAATTATGTTATATTTATCAGAAAATTTAAAAAAGTATCGTATTTTAAAAAATTTGACCCAAGAGGACATTGCCCAATACTTAGGAATTACACCTCAAAGTGTTTCTAAGTGGGAACGCGGAGAAAGCTATCCCGATATTACTTTTCTGCCGGCATTAGCAAATATATTAGAAACAAGTATTGATTTGCTTATAGGTATGAACACAATTCGTTCCAAAGAAACTCGGTATAATATACACAAAAAAGCCACTGAATTTCAACGCAGAGGTGATTACAATTCAGCAGAGAAAGTATATAGGAACGCATTGCTTATCTATCCAAATAAACCAGGAATGATTCTTGGACTTGCAGGGGTATTGGCATTACAGGGTAAATCTGAGGAAGCGGTTGAATTAATGGAGCGCGGACTTCCATTATCAACCAATGAAAAGCAAAAATCAACAATACGTGCAACACTTTGTTTCTTATACTTAAAGTGTGGGAAAATAGATAAAGCAAACGCACTTGCCTCTGAGCTTCCTCATACAAGAGAAAGCCGCGAAGTAATTCAGCCATTGATTAAGCAAGGACTTAGTAGTGCTGAAATAGATATGAATATTAAAAATATACTTCTTGGTGATGGCAATGAAATGTGGTAATGCCTGTGTGGGTAATAAAGTGGGCGTTTAGGACATTGGAATCAGCATAAATACTATATGTTCAAATAGTTATGCAGATATTCTTCAAAATTAAGTCCTAAATGCTCATTTTTTGTATATGCGGATTGAATTTTGACAGCAACTGTGATATAATTATATATATTATAGATAAATCGGAATTTGCGGAGGTAATAAACGTGAAAAGAAAGTATTGTGCATTGCCTGAATCTATGAGTAAAATGAAAATGTATGGATTTCATTGGATGGAATTTGTGGCGCAGATTCCTTCTCCACTTTATATCATAACCTCATACAAAAACAATGGACTGCCAAATGCCTGCATGCAATCCTGGACTACGTTTACAGGTGGTAAGAACGGATTTTATGCGATCGTTTCGGCGGTTAGTAAATATGGTCATTTATATCAGACACTTCATGAAACGAAAGAAGCAGTTATTAATTTTATGTCTGCTGATATTTATGATAAATGTATGGAGACCATACGGAATAATCAGTTTGGTGATGATGAGATTGCGGCGGCTGATTTAACCGCTGTAAAAGCTGATATGGTAAATGCACCAATGATAGAGGAATGCTTTATTAATCTTGAATGTAGGTTTATGTGGGAAAAGGAAATTGCAGAGGGAGATGACCATGTTTTAATATGCCTTGAAATTGTTAATATGCATATTGATGAACGTCATCTTGATGAAGGTGATTTGGGAAGAACGGGTAAAACCGGAATCCTTTATAATATTCATCACCCAATTAACCCTGAACGATTTAGCGGTACTGCTCACGACTTTTTGGGAGTTATAGAAAAAATTCGGGATTATGCTGAATATTGAAAATTGATGTGCAATTAACTTCGAGTTTGTAAGGAGCAATTGTATGAGGAAGGAATATATTAGATGAATTATCAAATAATACGGCTTATAGACAAGCCTGAAATAAAAGAACAAGCCGCACAATGGTTTCATCAAAAATGGAATATTCCGTTATAGAGAATGACAGAATTATTGGCGGTTTAGGTGTTATTGAAAATGATTTTCACGACAGAAAAGACCTTCCCCCAAATATTTGCGCTGTTTATACGGAAGTGGACAAACGCAACAACGGTGTGGCAGGAGCTTTGTTAAATTATGTATGCGCCGATATGAAAAATCAAGGAATTGATACTTTATATCTTCTAACAGACCACACATCTTTTTATGAGCGTTACGACTGGAAATTTCTTTGCATGGTGCAAGGCGATGGTGAATCTGATATGTCCAGAATGTATATACATAGAGCTTGACAATTCCTGATTGGTGGGGTTACTACAAATTTGTAAGTAATAGTTAGAGGTGGAATTATGACTATCTATCTTTTCATTTTTGGTATGATACATTCAATTATTATATGTAGAGGAAAAGATTTATGTGCAGGAATTATAGTAAATCATTGATATTTAATGGTTCGCCAAGAAAAAACGGCGACAGCGCACAAGCTATAAGTTATTTGAAAGAGTGCATAAAAGGCGAATATAAAGTTATTGATACATACTACTGTAACATTTCACCTTGTATGGATTGCCGTTGGTGCAGAGAGCATAGCGGGTGTTGTATTGATGATGAAATGCAAGATATTTATAAATATACACAGGAGTGTGATAACATTATAATTGTTTCTCCTATCTATTTTTCTGAATTGACAGGTAAGTTATTAGATGTTGGCAGCAGGTTACAGACCTATTTTTCAGCCCGATATTTCAGAAACGAGAAACTGATAAACAAGCCAAAGAAAGGCGCTGTTATATTAGTCGGCGGCGGTGATGGTAATATGAACAAAGCGTATGATACCGCTTGCACATTATTGAAATTTATGAATGTAACAGATGTTTTTTCTGTTGTGTGTAGTCATAATACAAATATTAAGTTGGCATTAGAAGATGAAATTTTTATCAATCAACTTGCTAAACTTGCTGCCTTTTTAAATAAAAGATAGAGGTAATCAAATGGATAATTACAAAAATGGTAAATGGGCAGAGGAAATTATATCTTTACAAAATTCTGATGGCACATGGGGAAATATGTTTCATTCGCTATGTCCTCTTAATAAACGCTATCCGTTGACTACTGAACAAGCATTGCGTAGGTTAAAAATTTTAGGTTTTACTATTAAAGACGCACATATCCGCAAAGCTGTTGATTGTATGACTGCGTGTTTGCATGGGAAACGAAAAATAGATAATTATTCGGAAAAATCACACGATTGGCAGCTGTTTACAAAACTTATGTTATCAGCATGGGTGAGAATATTTGAGCCGGATAATGAAACAGCATCAAGTTTTGCAAAGCAATGGGCTAATGTTATCAGCAAAGCATTGGAAAGCGGAACTTATAATAATGCTGCATACACAGAAGCATATATATCTGAATTTCATTCAAAGCCTAAAGGTGCCAGAGAACGAGATTTTGTTGACTTTTATCATCTTAACCTACTCAAAGGAATTTTGCCTTATGATATAGAAAACTCTATGTTGGATTATATCTTTTCAAAATCGGATGGTATTTATTATATATATGATAAACCAATAACGGAACTGCCAAAAGTTTTTAAATCCAAAGAAGCAAGCCGATACTTAGAAGCCATCGAGCTTTTGTCAGAATATAAATCAGCAAAAGAAAAACTTGGATTTGTCATAGATTGGTTAGAGAATAACAAAGATAAAAACGGTCAGTGGGATTTGGGAGTGCAGGCTAAAGATAATCTGCATTTTCCTCTGTCGGACTCGTGGAGAAAATCAAGTGACAGGATAAAAGATTGTACTTATCACATTAAAAATATAATGAATAATATAAAAATTTTCATATAAGTCTGTAAAAGATGATGACACCATTAGAGGCGGGTGGAGTAATCACGGCCTGACGGCTGCCGGCGTTGAACAGGTTAATAAATTGGCTAAAGAAATGATTGCTGTGAATATGAATATTGATTATATATATTCCAGCGATTTGCAAAGAGCGAAAGAAACATCTGAAATACTGTCAAAGTACCTGAAATGTCCGATTGAATATAACGCCGGCTTGCGTGAAACGAATAATAGAAATTATTTTATGTGTTGAGAACAATATCGCTTTTTCAAATAAAATAAAACATTTTTCAGTGCCGAACGCGCAGTTAATACCGATTGAGGTAGCAATACTTTGAGTTTGTAAAAATAAGGAGGTTATAGAGATATGAAAAAAATATTAGAAAATCAGGTACCGTTTCCGATAGACGCGGAATCGGACAACTTCACTGCGGCGCTTGCGTCCGCATTGGTAATTTCAAAAGGATATACGGAGGACACACCTTATTGGTGTGTCCCAAACCGCCGTTATTGCGTACATTGCAGTCCTTGCGGAGATAACCTGCTGGAACGCCACCAGACGTCCATCTACCACTGTCTTTTAACAGCATCGACATTGGCGTTTGGTTTTGATTATCCATGGGATGACAGTGTGAATCCGCATACTCTGCCGGGATTTTCCAACGGCTGGCGTTGGGACAATGATTTTATTAATGCGCTGTCACGGTTTGCAGGTTTTTCCTATCTGCGCTTTGACGGCACAAGCGCACAGGAAGAAGTGCTTTCCAAAATAAAAAGCTCTTTGGATAATGGATTCCCTACACTGTTGCGGTTAGAAAACGAAATGGAATGGATTCTTGCAGTGGGATATGACGATAATACAATATTTGGATTGAATTCAAAGTCTCATGTCCTGCCTGATAAATGGTATTCCGTAATGCGCGATGCAATTGTTATCACAGGCAACACCGCGCCTGAGATGTCCTATAAAGAACTGTTGGAACGCATCGCAGTTGCCCTGTCTTATGAGGAGCATACTAAGCTTGAAGGTATGATTATGGATGTGCTTGACAATGTAACTGCGGAAAACGCTATGGACACTGCCGGAATGATATGTGCCATCAACAGCGTGCCGATTGAAGCAAGATGGCATGCTGCAGAAGCATTCTGCGGGGCTGACAATATGCTGTGCAATATTTTCACAAATAAAGAAATACATGGCCGGCTGAAAGATGTCTTTTTTGCACGGTATATCATGGATGGAAATGATGAAACACATGGCATCGGATGGAAGATATGGGAAGCGATTGGTGTAGGTCCTAAGACGGGATATAATATTACCTCGCAGTCTGCAGATTTAATTTTACAAAAGGAAACACAGGAAACGCTGAAACGCCTGTTTGCGAAGGTGTTTGAAAACGACCGCGCCGTGTGTGCCGAAATTCAATCATTAGTTGATATAGATACTTGAAATACAGGAGGAACAGACATGAATAGCACTTCTTCAAAAATTACATTAGAGAACAATATTGTCAGGCTTGAACAAGCGGCATCTTTTCATAAGGCAGAAGCTGAAAAAATGAAACAAGAGTTTTTTGATAACGGAGAAAACATCATAAACGGCAGCGCGCTGTTTGACCAAATGCCGTTTGATGAGTGGCTGATAAATACCGATACAAACCATAATCCCGAAACGGTTCGAAGTGATTGGGCAGTTGCAACCACCTTTTTTGCTTTTCGGAAATCTGATGACAAAATGCTTGGAATGATTGATGTCAGACATGAGTTGACCGTTCCTTTTTTACAGGAATACGGCGGACATATTGGTTATGCGGTACGTCCTGCAGAACGCGGACAAGGATACGCGGCTCAGATGTTAAGCCTTGCACTCTCATATTGCCGCTCGCTTAATATACATACTGTTAAGCTTGGCTGCTATGCAGATAATACCGCATCTATACGTACCATAGAGCGCTGCGGCGGAAGATGCATTGAACAGAAACCTTATGCAGACGGTAAACCAATGCTTATCTATCAAATTGAACAAGAATGAATAGCTTGCGGTTAATAAAAATAAATCGGAATTGTATAGGAGTGAATGATATATGAGTATAATGGGATTGAGCTGACTATCAAAATAAAGAGTTAGTTATTGAAGATTTAGACGGTCGTTGGCTTGCTTTCGGATTGAAAATAAAAAACTAAATTTTCTGCACAGAAGAAAGGATGCAAGCGGAGGGGAAGAGTTATGAATATAACATGGAATGCAGATAAATATGCCGTACTTTTCGACAGACCGACTGAGCTGAAGGGAAGCGACGGCTTGAAGGACTGGATAAATATGTTTGTTCAGACTCCGTTTGCCGAGGTTGACGATAATGACAGGGAGGATATAATAAATAAGACTGTTGAAAATCTGCGCGGGCAATTATATAAAGACGGAAAATGGTATGCCGATTATGTAAAAATTAGAATGAAAGCGATTAAGAGATAAAAAATAGTCTGTCGTAAAGACAGACTATTTTTTGTGTATGCAAGGCAGCTTTTTATTTTTTTACGACAAATTTGTCATCTTCTGCGTCAACGGTGATTTTGTCGCCCTTAGCCACATTTCCGTCGATGATTTCCTCCGACAGCATATCCTCGATTTTGGTCTGGATTGCGCGTCTTAGCGGTCTTGCGCCATAAGTCGGGTCAAATCCCTCTTTAGCAATTTTTTCTGCCGCTGCGTCCGTAAATTCCGCTGTAATTTCATTTTCCGAAAGCCTTTGGGAAACGGATTTTAACATGAGCTTTGCAATGTCTTTGATGTTTTCTTCCGTCAGACGGTCAAATACGATAATCTCGTCAATTCTGTTGAGGAACTCGGGCTTAAATGCGCGCTTAACCTCCTCCATGACCTTATTTTTAATCTTGTCGTGCTCAGTCAGATTTTTATCGCCCGAAGCGCCGCTGAAACCAAGCTTTGAAGTCATATTTCCGAGAATTTCTTTCGCGCCCAAGTTTGACGTCATAATTATAACTGTGTTTTTAAAGTCAACCTTTCTGCCCTGAGCGTCCGTTAAAATACCGTCGTCAAGAATTTGCAGCATGATATTAAATATATCGGGGTGCGCTTTTTCAATCTCGTCAAACAGTTGTACCGAATACGGATTTTTTCTTATTTTTTCGGTAAGCTGACCGACTTCTTCAAAGCCGAAATATCCCGGAGGCTAGCCGATAAACTTCGATACGGCGTGCTTTTAAATGTATTCTGACATATCAACCCTGATTAACGAGTTTTCGCTGCCAAACATAGTTTGCGCCAATGCCTTTGAAAGCTCTGTTTTGCCGACACCTGTAGGACCAAGGAACAGGAATGAGCCTATCGGACGCTTCGGGTCTTTAAGTCCCGCTCTGCCTCGCTTAATCGCCTTTGAAACAGCCGTAACAGCCATATCCTGACCGATTACCCGTTCATGCAGAATGTTTTCAAGATTTTTCAGCTTTTCGCTTTCTTCCTGCTTCAGCTTTTCGGCAGGGATATGCGTCCAATCCGAAAGGATTTTTGCAATGTCGTCCTCTGTCACGACAAGACCGGAGGAGGTACCGCTGCCCTTCCAGTCGGCTTTCAGCTTTTCTGTCTCCTCTTTAAGCGTCTTTTCTTCATCTCGCAGCTTTGCCGCCTTTTCAAAATCCTGCGCCGTAATAGCTTCCTGTTTTTCTGACAAAAGCTTCTCAAGCGCGGCTTCCTTTTCCTTTAATTCGGGAGGCTCGGTCTGTGAGCCCAAACGTTTTTTTGATGAAGCTTCATCTATTAAATCAATAGCTTTGTCGGGTAAAAATCTGTCCGTTATATATCTTGACGACATTTCAGCAGCCGCTTTTAAAGCGTCATCTGTAATGGATACGCTGTGATGCGCCTCATATTTATCGCGTATGCCCTTTAAAATTTCGATTGTTTCATCAATTGTCGGTTCGCCGACTGTTACAGGCTGAAAACGGCGTTCCAGAGCCGCGTCCTTTTCGATATATTTCTTGTATTCTTTAAGAGTGGTCGCGCCGATAAGCTGTAGTTCGCCTCTTGCAAGAAACGGTTTTAGAATGTTTGATGCATCAATTGAGCCTTCGGCGTTGCCTGCGCCTACAATTGTATGCAGCTCGTCAAGGAAAAGTACGACGTTTTTTGCTTCAAGAACTTCCTTGATAACCTTTTTGAGCCTTTCTTCAAATTCACCTCTGTATTTCGCGCCGGCTACCATTCCCGATAAATCCATCGAAACGAGCCTCTTTGATTTCAGCGGTTCGGGCACGTCGCCTGACGCGATTTTCTGTGCCAAGCCTTCAATAACTGAAGTCTTGCCAACGCCCGGTTCGCCGATAAGACACGGATTGTTTTTAGTGCGTCTCGACAAAATTTGGATAACTCTTTCAATCTCTGTCGACCTGCCGATTACGGGGTCGAATTTACCGTCTTTTGCAAGTGCGGTAAAATCGCGTCCGAACTGGTCAAGCGTCGGTGTTTTTGAATTTGACGGCGCGTTATATCCGCCGTTTTGATATTCGCCGCCCGAATAACCCTGCGCGTATTGCTCCGTATCCGCGCTTCCTTCGATTGCGTGTACAATATCGGAGTAGAAATTCGGAAGTGAAATTCCCTGAGACATCAAAATCTTTGCCGCGACGCCGCTGCCGTCTCGGATAATAGCCATCAGAATATGCTCTGTGCCGATATATTTATGACCCAACCTGCGCGCTTCCATTGCACTCATTTCAAGAATACGTTTTGTTCTCGGTGTGAGCGGTAAATCCATTTCCTGCGTAAGCGGCGCGTTTGAGCCGATGTATTCCTTGATTTTTGACATTACGAGTTCATCTGTTATATTATATTGTTCAAGAACCTTTGCCGCAACGCCGCTGCCCTCTCGTATAAGCCCTGCCAGCAGATGCTCGCTGCCGATATAATTGTGACCAAGCTCTGACGCGCTTGCATGGGCATGGCTGAGTGAAATTCTTGCTTTTTCCGTAAAATTTGAGAATAACATAATATCATACTCCTTTCAGTAATTTAGCTATATGTTGTTTCTTATAAATTCTGCCCGCTTTTTATCGCGTTCGTTTGCCGGCAAATCTGCTCCTATAAATGACGGCGCAGTTTTTACCATGCATTCGATTACAGGCATTCCCTTTGGAATTATGCCCATTCCCTGACCGAGCAAAACTTCGGATAGAAGTGATTTTGCTTCGGATGAAGAAATACTTCTTGCATATTTCAGAGTTCCGTACGAGCGGAAAAGCTTATCCTCAAGTGCGTCCTTGTTTTGTTCCTGCAATGCCGTTCTCGCTTTTTTCTCGGTATCTATAATCTGATTTACAATTTTTTTGAGCTTTTCTAAAATTTCTTTTTCGCTAAGCCCCATTGTGATCTGATTGGAGAATTGATAGAGATTGCCGTAGGCGCGAGTGCCCTCTCCGTAAAGACCGCGCACGGCGAT
The DNA here is from genome assembly GCA_964447095.1 of uncultured Lachnospiraceae bacterium. Classification (GTDB taxonomy): domain Bacteria; phylum Bacillota; class Clostridia; order UBA1381; family UBA1381; genus JALEPO01. The sequence goes on from CAYUSE010000031.1 coordinate 10,949, forward strand.
ACCAAAGTCGGCTGCTGATGAAATGATTTTTCCTATGCTGTCCGTTAAGGTAAGCGCAGGAAGGTGAAGCATAACAGATGCGCGAAGTCCCGTTCCGGCGTTTGTCGGGCATGCCGTAAGATATCCGAATTCCTCATCAAACGCATAAGTTACGCTTTCTTCAATCACGTCATCAACCTTGTCGGCAAGCTCGTAAGCCTCGTCAATCGCAAGACCGCTTTTGATTACCTGCAATCTGATGTGATCCTCCTCCATAAGCATTATACTCATGGTTTTATCCTTGTTTATAAGAACAGATTTACCGTTTCCGTCAAGCATTTGAGGACTTATTAAATGTTCCTCGGCAAGCGATTGCTTTTTGGCGGTATCAAGCGTGTCAAGGCTGATAAATTCAAAATCCCTGCTCAATGTGGAATTACTCTTTAAAATAGAATTTTTGATTTTTTCGGTGGTTTTTGCCGTGTCCTTTATAGCGTTGGGGAAGGGGATACCGTCAAGGTTTCTTGCAAGACGAACTCTTGTAGAAACTGCTATATCGTTATCGTTGTTTTCATACCAAATCATAAATTATCCCTCCTATCGTTCGTTCTCAATAGAACGTATTTCCTTATGAAGCTTTGCCGCAAGCTCGTAATCCTCGTTTTTAACAGCCTCTTGAAGCTGAGCTTTTAATGTATCGTATCTGCGCTGTTTTTTTATGGCGTCGCCCGATTTTTCGGGAATTTTTCCTGTGTGAGCTGTTGTGGAGTGCGTATTCTTCAAAACATTTGACGCGCCTGTTCTGAAGGTTTTATAGCATTCTCCGCACCCGAATTTGCCTGTGCGGCGGAAATCCGAAAATGTCCTTCCGCAGACAGGGCATTTCTTTTCTTCGCCATAGCTCACGGGCTGTGAGAACAAATCAAATGCGTCGAATAAATCTGAAAATAAGTCATACATAATTGTCACCGTTCCTTTCATACCTTATATTATTGCCGCAAGCATATTTTTTAATATGTTTGCTCTTATTTTGTCCTTTTCGGGCTGACCCGTTGTCAATGAATTATCAGAAATTGCCGCTAAAATCAGCTTTGAGCTGTCGTCTGATAACAGCCTTTCGAGCGTCAGCTTATCAACATAAGACTTTGCGGTAGGGAAGTCAAGGCTTTGCCCTATCGACTTTATTGTCTGCAAAACAGGTTCCCCGTCACTGCATACCCGTTTTATGCGAAGATAGCCGCCTCCTCCGCGCCGCGATTCCACAATGTAACCGCGCTCAGTATTAAATCTTGTAGAAATGACGTAATTTATCTGAGAGGGAACACAGCCGAAAACTGCGGCAAGCTCATTTCTTTTTAATTCCAGCCATTCATCAGCTTCTTCTTTCAGCAGTTCTGTTATAAATGCTTCTATTTTATCGCTTATCCCAATTCAATCACTTCCTTGACTTTGACTTTCTTTGACCTTTCAAAATATATTATACTCACTTTTCCGCATTTGTCAATGAATAATTTGTATTGAATTTGTT
>CAYUSE010000032.1:0-12297 GCA_964447095.1 uncultured Lachnospiraceae bacterium
AAAGCGCTTGACAAGTACAATATTGACGAGTATTTCCGCATTATCTTTGATAATGACGGAGCGGACTGGACTTTTGTTTGTCCGCCCGATTATAAAAACATTGCAAACAAAGAAAAACGCATTGAGCAGTTTTTCAAGGACGGCATTGATACTATATCGGAATTTTTAAAAGCTGTCGGCTATAACGATACTGAAATAAATATTCCAAAACGCTACCGCCGTCATTTGGATTATTTGCAAAGTTCTGAATTTTAAATGAAAGAAGTGATAATATGTTAGAGTATGAGCAGTATGCTCTGGAGCTTCAAGGGCTTGAAGAAAACATAAACGAATTGAGGGATTCACTTTGACATTGCAGGAGCAATGACAGAGATTGAAGCCTTGGAAAAGGAAAGCTCGCAGGAGGGCTTTTGGGACGACATGGAAAATTCCCAGAAGATTTTACAGAAAACGAAGCAGCTAAAGGACAAGGTTGAAAAGTTTGACGGTCTGAAATCCTTATGGGAGGACACGCTGGTTCTTATCGACCTTGCCAACGAGGAAAATGACGAGAGTATGCTCGGCGATGTAACCTCGGCGGTAAATGAAATACATTCCACAATCGAAAAAATGACGCTTGAAACGCTGCTGTCGGGACCTTATGACAAATCAAACGCGATTATGACATTCCACGCAGGCGCAGGCGGCACGGAGGCTCAGGATTGGTGTCAGATGCTTATCCGCATGTATCAGATGTGGGCGCAGAAAAACGGCTACACTACCACCGTCCTCGACAGCCTTGACGGCGACGAAGCAGGAATTAAGAGCTGTACAATCGAGGTTGACGGACTTAATGCTTATGGATACTTAAAAGCCGAAAAAGGCGTTCACCGCCTTGTAAGAATTTCGCCGTTTAACTCGGCAGGCAAGAGAATGACGTCGTTTGCGTCAATAGAGGTCATGCCTGACCTTGACGACAGTATTGAAATTGACATAAATCCTGCCGACATAAAAATGGAGGCGTTCCGCGCAAGCGGTGCAGGCGGTCAGCATATCAACAAGACAAGCTCGGCGGTAAGGCTTACGCATATACCGACGGGTATTGTAACCTCGTGCCAGACGCAGCGTTCGCAGTTCCAGAATAAAGACTACGCCATGAAAATGTTGAAGGCAAAGCTTGTTGAGCTTGCTGAACAGCAGCAAAAGGAAAAAATCGCGGATATTCAGGGCGTGCAGATGGAAAACGGCTGGGGAAGCCAGATACGTTCTTATGTATTCCAGCCATATACTATGGTTAAGGATTTAAGAACAAGCTATGAAATGGGCAATATCGGCGCTGTTATGGACGGCGATTTGAACGGATTTATAAATGCCTACCTAAAGGCGGCAAGTCTGGGTACATTAAAGAAATAACAAAAAAGTGTTTTGCTTAAAGCAAAACACTTTTTTGCGTATTTTGTCAAAAACCGCTGTCGAAACATTTTCAAAAAGCGACACGCAAAAACGACAAATTTTTCAGCATAAATATGGTAAACTAAGGCTTGTACATTTAGGAGGTTAATATTCAATGAACGAGCCAAGAACACTAAGAAATACAGAAATGCTGAGAACGCCGGTAATTCATGATTTTGCGCCGTGCGTCTTGTTGCTGCTTGCAAGCCGTGCGTCTATTTTAGGGGCGTATCCTTTTGGAGCAGCGTTTTTTGCTGCTTGCTTCGATAAAAGTATCGCATATTTAGGAGTTACGATGCTGTGTATCGGGCTTATGACTACGAGTGTCAGTTCAGGGCTTGTGAAATATCTTGTTTCCGCGCTGTTATTTTGGATTTTTACGCGTATAAATCCGCCGATAAAAAGGCATAAGAGAATAACGGAATCTGTCGTATGCGGCGGTTCGGTTTTTATCGGAGGTCTTATTACGCTTATTTACAGCTTTACCGGATTTTATGATATACTTCTTCTGTTTATGGAAAGTATAATTTCCGCAATAATGTACATAATCTTTAAAAAAGCGCAGGGACTTACGGAAAATAATAAAGAACGCCATCACGCTTCGCAGGAGGAGCTTGTGAGCGCGGCGGTGTGCGCGGGAATTTTCATAACCGGTATGAACGGTATTGTTTTCCCTTTGAAAATCAGTCTTGCTCATGTTGTATCAGTTTATGCGGTAATGTGTCTTGCTATGCATTCTTCGCTGACTGCGGCAGGAAGCGGCGGACTATGTATAGGATTTATGTCTGCGATGTCAACTGCGGATGCCCTTGTGTCTATGGGAATTTACGGGCTTAGCGCGATATTTGCAAATCTGCTGAAAAGCATCGGAAAATTTGGCGTGGCTATAGGTTTTTTGGGAGGAGCGGCGATAACGCTTCTTTATTCGCAGAGTCTTCCCGAACTTCCCGTGTCTGCTCTTGATATTGCGATAGGCGCGGCGGCGTTTATGGCAACGCCTAAAACAATACATGATAAAATCGGCTCGTTCTTTTCAAAAACACTCCAGATTGAATCGGTAAGCGTTGATGTGCGGTTAAAGGAATATCTCGCCATGAGGCTTGAGCGCTCGTCAAATGCCTTTAAAAGCCTTGAGGAATGCTTTTCCTCCTCCTCTGAAAGACGCTTAAAAATGTATAATAAAGAAATCGGCACGCTATTTGACGAGGTTGCCGACAGGGTGTGCGAGGGCTGTTCGATGGCTCAAAAGTGCTGGCAGTCGGATTTTACGAGAACCTACAGAAACATAATGATGCTTCTTGACACGATTGAGGATAAGGGTGTTCTTACTATGAATTCAGTGCCTATGCCGTTTCGTGAATGCTGTGTGAGAACGGAGCTTTTTGTTGTTGAATTTAACCATGTCTATGAGCTTTATAAAAAAAGCATTGTAAGGAAAGGCGAGGCAGTTGTCGGACGTGATTTAATGGCGCGGCAGTACCGCGAAATATCAAATTTGATGAATAACATGTCGAATGAAATAAAGGCTGGTTTTTCCTTTCGGGAAGATTTGGAGGCAGAGGTTGTAAATGAGCTGGACAAGCTTGGCATTACCGTGTTTGAAGTAAGCGTTGTGGAAAGCGAGCATGGCAAAATTGAGATTTATCTGAATATTGAACCTCAGGAGGATATGACATCTATTGAAAATGCCCTGTCAGAGGTTGTCGAAACGCCTATCGGATTTGACTGTGAAATGAAAAACAGCTTTAAGTTCGTGTCGCGCCCCAGATATACCGCCGATATTGGCGTAAGGCGTATTTCGAGAGATAACAGTGAAATATCGGGTGACGGTATAATTGCTTTTAAGACAGACGATTATAAGCTTTATGTGATACTTTCTGATGGTATGGGAAGCGGAAAAGAGGCAATGGCAGAAAGCCATTTGACCTTGACGCTTTTGAAAGAGTTCTTGCAGTCGGGATTTGGAATAAAAACGGCAATAAGCATGATAAATTCTGCGCTTTGCTTAAAGCTTGACTATGAAAATTTCTCGACAATAGATTTAATATGCGTTGATTTAATCAGCGGTATAACGGAATTTTATAAAATAGGAAGCGCAGAAAGCTTTATTTTAAAAAGCGGCGGAATAGATACTGTTTATTCAATATCGCTGCCTGTCGGCATGCTTCCTGATGTTAAAATTCAAAGCCAGACGAAAAAATTAGAGGACGGCGACATAATTATGATGATGTCGGACGGAATAACGGAGGCAGGTTACGGCGCGGTGAGAACTGATTGGATAAAGAAGCAGATACGGATACCTCATGAAAATATGGACAGTATGGCTCAGGATATTCTGGATATTGCAATCAAAAAAAGCCACGACTTAATTATGGATGATATGACGGTAGCGGCTATACGGCTTACTGAAATTTAGTTGTGAATAATTTTTGAAAAATTGCGGATAATAGGCATATACCCAAAGGGTAAAAGCAGAAACCGGACTACGGTTGAAGGAGAGCTGCTAAATATTATTACGGAGGTATAAGCTAATGGCAGAATGCAGTTGCGATGCAAACAAGAGCATTAAATGCTCGGTGTCACAATGTGAACATCATTGCGGTAACGAGGATTATTGCTCGCTTTCAAGCATTCAGGTAGGCACCCACGAAGCCAACCCGACTATGGTGGAATGTACAGATTGTAATTCCTTCCGCTTGAAGAAATAAGCTTAAAAGTTCAGAACCCGGACAGACGCCGCTTTTGCGGCGTCTGTCTTTTTTTTGTTCTTTGATTAAAAAATTGTTATATACTCAAAATAATAAATATATATATAAAAATTTCATGGAAAATCCTCTGGAAATGATATATTTTATAATTATTATTTAATATATATTTTTATTGACAATAAAAATATATTATGTTATAATATATAAGTAAAATTTACCATGCGTTAAACAAGGAGGATAAAATGGGAAAAGAAAGTAAAAAAGAAAGATTTGACAGAGTTGCAGCGGCGAGAAAGGAAAAAATTCTCGACATAATACGGCTTCTTGAAAATTGCTCAAACAAATCAAATTATGAATACACAGCAGAGGATATTAAGAATATATTTGAGCCTATAGAGGCGGCGCTTCAAAATGCGAAAAATGCGTTTACATCAGATATAAAGCAAAAAAGAATTGATATGTTTAAAAAATCATTTGAAGCCGAATACACATGGCTTAACGGATTTATGCGTAATGTTGACCGTTTTGCCGACCGTGAAGCACTATATGACCCGATAAATAAAGTCAGATGGACATACAGTGACTTAAATAAGGAGGCAAACAGATTTGCCGATGCAGTATTAAAGGCGGGCGCAAAAAAAGGTGATGTTGTAATGTTTCAGCTCTATAACTGTCCTGAATTTGTATTTGCATATCTTGCGTGCCATAAAGCGGGAACAGTGAGCTGTCCTATAAATTTCAGACTTTCAGCAGGTGAAATTGCAGCTACTTTAGACGACAGCCGTCCGTTGGTGTTTATATATGACGCGGCGAATGAAGCTGATGTAATTCAGGCGCTGAAGCTTGCAAAACACACTCCGAAAATAATTATAATGACAGAAGAATTTTCGGGCGCAAAGCCGATAAAGGGAGCAATTAAATATGATGATTTTGTAAAGGGAGCATCTGACGAAAATCCCGTGCTGCCGTGGAATCAAACAATTTATGATGAAACTTCGCGTCTTTATACCTCTGGAACTACAGGTATGCCCAAGGGCGTATGTCTGACGAGTATAAACGAGGTTCTTTCCGCGCATGATGTTATGATTCATTTCCCGTTTTCGTCAGAGGATAAATCGATGAATACAACTCCGTGGTTCCATAGAGGAGGACTGCATTCGGGAGGAATTACTCCTACTCTTTACGCAGGCGGTTCGGTTACGATTATGCGTAAATTTGACCCTGCTCTGACGCTTAAATATATCGAGGAATTAAAGCTGTCGTTTATTATCGGCGTTCCCGCCGTGCTTGAACAGCTTGCGGCGGCTCAGGAAAAGCTCGGTCATGATTTAAGCTCGCTTCGCGGAATTGTCACGATGGGAAGTCCTCTTGAAAGAGCGGCTTGTATCAGATATCAGAACGTATTGACGCAAAGGATATTTAACGGCTACGGCACAACGGAAACCTTCTGGAATACATTTCTCCGTCCGAGCAATCTGCCCGAGATGGCAGGTACCGCGGGAAGCTCCTGCACGGATGATGATGTGCGCGTTGTAAAGGTGTTCGAGGATCGCTTTGCAAGTCCCGACGAGCTTGCCGCGGAGGACGGACGCGAAATGGGCGAGGTTATCATCAAGTCGCACGCGAAGTCGGCGTACTTCTATTACAACAAGGAGGAGGAAACAGACCGCAAATTCCATGACGGATTTTTATATACGGGCGATTTGGGAACATGGGATAAAAACCATTTTATTACAATAGCCGGCAGAAAAGACGATATGATTATCTCGGGCGGCGAGAATATTTATCCGACGCAGGTTGAGGAGGTTTTGAATACCCATCCGAAGGTAAGCGACTGCATCGTTACCGCCGTTCCCGATAAGGCGCGCGGCGAGCTTGTAACGGCGTATATTGTAAGAGCCGACGACAGCCTGACGGTTGAGGAGCTTGAAAAATTCTGCAAGGAAAGCCCGATGATTGCAAATTACAAGCGTCCGAGATATTACAGATTTGTGTCCTCCGTACCGCTCGGCGCGACGGGCAAAAAGCTGCACTATAAAATTAAGGAAGTCGCAAAGGACGATTTGCTGAACGGACTGCTCATAAGAGCATAAATAAAACTATAGACAAAATCCCGCTTGTATGTTACAATATCTGCATAACGTACAAGGGGGATTTTTTATGCATAAAATACTTATTTTTTCCGACACGCATGGCAGTATAGACGACTGTATAGACATAATAAATTCCGAGAAATCGCTTGATGCAGTAATTCATGCGGGCGACTGCGCGCGTGACGCGGAGGATTTGATTTCAATTTTTCCCGATATTCCCATTCATTACGTAAGCGGAAATAATGATTGGTACACATCAGCTCCGCTTGACCTTTTGCTTAAAATCGGAGGTAAAAATATATTTGTAACTCATGGTCATGAATACAAAGTAAAATATGAATATAATTTAAAAACGCTTTCAAATAAAGCAAATCAGCATAATGCCGACCTTGTAATTTTCGGTCATACGCATAAGCCGCAGACGGAATATATCGGCAAAATGATATTGCTAAACCCCGGCAGCGTACGTTTTACGCGTACCTACGCTGAGGCTGTAATCGACGGAAATGAGATAAAAACGCGGATTGCGGAAATTTAAGATTATTGTAAGGTAAAATTAAGGTTAATGACGGGTTGATATGATAGAATACTCCAAAAATAAAGGAGTGATACTATGAAAAAGAAAATCATATCAATCGCAGCGGCTGTTGCTTTATCGGCAAATACTGCCGCAGTATTCGCCGAAAATGCGGCGCGCGGCGAGGTGTGTCAAATGCTGCTTAATGCGGCGGATTTTTATAATCCGTCAGTCCAAAAGGAGGATATTTTAAAGGGCTATGAGGACGGCGAGCTTCATGAGGAACGTCCCGTGACGCGCGCGGAGGCGCTTGTTATGCTAAACCGCGCCTTCGGGGAGCTGCCAAAGCCGACCGATTACACAAAATCCGTTATGTTTTCGGAAAAACGCTTTGACGATATTCCATCATGGGCGGAGAGCGAGCTTTCGCCTGTGTTTAGCGCTGGGCTTGCAGCGGGAAAAGAGGAAAACAAATTTTTTCCCGACGATTATGTTACAGAGGAAGAAATGAATTTATTTATCAACAGGACTTACACCCTTTTTTCGTGCAATGAAAAGGACGATTTTTATTCTTCCGTAAACAAAGACATTTTAAACGACCTCGCAAAGGACAAAATCTCGATTATTTCGGGAATGCTTTATAATCTCAACAACACCGTAAACGAACAGGTTGACGCCATTATAAAGGAGGTAATTTCCTCCGAGCACGAAAAGGGCAGCATTGAGCAGAAAATATCCGATTATTATAAAAGCATGACGGATATGTCCGCAAGAGACAGGGCAGGTATCGAGCCGATAAAAAAATATGTGGATTTAATTCAAAATGCCGCGGATATTAAGGAGCTTATAAATGCTCGAAACACAATACAAAGGGAGCTTGGGACGGCGTTGTTTATGGACTTTGACATTGACACGGATTTAAAGGACAGCTCAAAATATGCCGTAGTATTTGACGCCAAAAGACCGCCGTTTGACGGGAGCTTTTATAACGGCTCATCCGACGGGCTTAAGACGGCTTATATAAACCGCAGCAAATCCGTGTTTTCCCTGCTCGGCTTCGGCTCGGAGCAGGCGGACAATATGGCAGAGCGCGTTTTTGAGCTTGAAAAACTATTGTCGGGCGCGGTTATGACTGCCGAAAGCTACAGCGACGCGGATAAAACCTACAATGTGTTTTCCGTGTCCGAGCTTCGGGAAATATTCCCCGAAACCAACAGCGTATTTGACGCGTCGGGCTTTGATGAAACGGACAAAATTATAGTGAATGACCCGAATTATACAAGGACGTTTTTGTCGTATTTTACTGATGCAAAGCTTAATGATTTTAAGGCGTGGGGAATTGCAAATCTTATGCTTGCTTACGGCAGCTTGTTAAATCACGAATTCAGCGATGTATCGGAGGAATTTTCGGATAAGCTTTTAGGCGGAATGAGCTACAGCGTGGACGAAACAAACGCTATGCTAATAAAAAACACAATGCCTGATTATATAGGAAAGCTTTATTCCGAACGGTATTTCTCTAAGGAGGCTAAACAGGACGTTGAAAATATGGTAAACGACATAATCGGAGTTTACAGAGAGCATCTGAAAAACAATACGTGGCTGAGCGGTAAAACAAAGGAAAAGGCGTTGAAGAAGCTGGATACTCTTGACATAAAGGTCGGTTATCCCGACAAATGGCAGTCGCCTGTTGACAATGCCGAAATTGTATATAACGAAAATGAAAACAGCTATTTTATAAATGAGGTTAATATAAATAAGGCAATACGCGCCGAAAAGATAAAAAATCAGAATAAGGCTACAGATAAGTCAAAATGGTATCTCGACGCGTTTTCGGTAAACGCGTATTATACGCCGACGTCAAACGATATTATATTTCCCGCGGCAATTTTACAGCCGCCGTTTTATGATGTGAATGCGTCTTATGAGGAAAATCTCGGCGGAATAGGGTTTATAATCGCGCATGAAATTACGCACGCTTTTGACAATAACGGCGCGAAATTTGACGAAAACGGCAATGCCGCTGACTGGTGGGAACGGCGGGATTATGAAAAATTTCAGGAATTGTGCGATAAAATGACTGCATTTTATGACGGTTTGGAGGAAGCGGCGGGAATACCCGTAAACGGAACGCTGACACTCAGCGAAAACGTCGCCGACAACGGAGCGATACAGTGCGTCACGGAAATTGCCGCGTCGCTGCCAAGTCCCGATTTCAAAAGCCTTTATAAAAGCTTTGCGCGCTGCTTTGCATCAGTGAAAACGCGCGAATACGCCGGGCTTATCGCAAGCACTGACTACCATAGTCCTGAGAAACTCCGCGTAAACAGGACAGTTGTAAATTGTGATGAATTTTACACCGCATTTGATATAGGCGAAAATGACGGAATGTATGTTTCACCTGCGGACAGAGTGAAAATATGGTAAAAAAATTTAACAGGGTATTTCCCTGTTAAATTTTTTTGCCGTCATATCAAAACACCGTAAATGACGCCGTTTTTGACCTCTCGGAGTTTAATGTCACGGAACTTACCCGACAAATCCTCCTCGGATTTTACATGCACATTTATATAATTATCGGTTTTGCCCTCGAAAAAGCCGTCGCGGACTACCTGTTCAAACAGCACTGAAACGGTTTTCCCGATATGGCGGCGCAGAAATTCATCACGTGATTTCTGTGTAGCGTCTATTATAATTTTACTGCGTTCTTCTTTGGTTTTGTCGTCAATTTGTTCCTTTCGTGCCGCAGGAGTTCCGCGGCGGGGCGAATAGACAAAAACATGAGCGTCGGAAAACTGAATTTCGTTGACAAAATCCAAGGTTTGCTGAAATTCCGTATTCGTTTCTCCGGGAAATCCTACCATTATATCGGTAGTTATTGCAACATTGGGAAAGCTTTTACGCAGACCGTCAACAATTTCCTTAAATTGCGCCGTTGTGTATTTTCTGTTCATGCGTTTTAGAGTTTCGTCACAGCCCGACTGCAATGAAATATGGAAATGAGGGCACAGCTTTTTAACTGATTTTATTTTATCGACAAATTCTCTGTCAAGCGTCATAGGCTCAATCGAGGACAGGCGTATGCGGCGTAAGCCCTCAATCTTATCTGCCTTTATAAGCAGTTCCTCAAGCGACGTATCGCCCAAATCAATTCCGTAGGACGCGACATGAATACCTGTGAGAATTATTTCCTTAAATCCGTTTTTCACAAGCCTTTTAATCTCAGACAGAACCTCGTCTTCGGGACGGCTTCTGACGGGACCGCGCGCATAAGGAATAATGCAGTAAGAGCAGAATTGATTACAGCCCTCCTGAATTTTTATAAAAGCGCGTGTTCTGTCAGAATAATTTCTGATGTGAAGTTCCTCAAACTCATGGTTGTTCATTATGTTTGAAACACAGTTCATGTTTGAGTTTAAGTCAAGGCTTTCGACAAGGTTTACAATGTTTTTCCTGTCTTTTGTTCCTATCACAAGATTTACGCCTTCGATATTTAATATTTCGTCAGGCGCGGTCTGGGCATAACAGCCTGTTACGGCGATAACGGCGTTTGGATTTGTCTTTTTCGCGCGGCGTATAATCTGACGCGATTTTCTGTCGCCTATATGCGTAACAGAGCAGGTGTTTATAATATAAACATTGGCTTTTTCCGAAAAATCGCATATTTCATAGCCTGCGTCCGTAAAAAGCTCGGCGATGGCTTCCGTTTCATATTGATTTACTTTGCAGCCCAATGTATAAAATGCAGCTCGTTTCATGATTTCTCCTTTTGTCATTGTAGTAATGTTCAAATTTGACAGTTTTTAAAATTAAATGTTAGTAGTATTATATAAAATTTTTTAATAAAACGCAATACCTATTGACTAATTAAGGAAAAAGTTGTATTATAAATATGTAGTATATAAAAGACTACATATAACCAATGGGGAACACATAAGTATGTTAGGAGGAATAAGAAATGAAAACATTTAACTTATTGCTAAGCTCGATTAACGATGTAAAGGATTTCGTGAATGTTGTAAGTAAGTATGATTTTGATGTTGATTTGACATCGGGCAGATACGTTGTTGATGCTAAATCAATTATGGGTATCTTCAGTCTTGACTTATCAAAGCCCATAAAGGTTGAGGTTCACTCGGATGATTGCGATAAATTCTTGGCAGAGCTTGACAAGTTTATTGTTAAATAATTAAAAAAGGCAATAAAAAATAAGATGCGGTGCATCTTATTTTTTATTGTAAAATTTTATCCATGACTTCCGTTTCGGTCATAATGTTTTTGATTTTTCCGCTGTCATCGAGAAAATATACAACAGAGTATGCGCCGGCGTTAAAATTTTTCGCGGCGCGCTTTAAATCCGTATATTCATTTACAATATGATGGCGCACTCTTTTTGAATGCTTATCCTTATAGAACATCAATTCTTTTATAAAATCGACATTATATTTTTCCTTTTGTGTAAATACATTTCCCAGCAGAAACCCCGACAAAAACAGCAAAGAATAATTAAAATGCGTTATGTATAGAATATATGCTCCTAAAATTAGCATTGTCGCTACCAATACAGCGGAAATTGCTGTCATGATACAGCCTGCAGTTTTATATCCCGTTCGGTACATAAGCAGCTTTTTTAATATTATTCCGCCGTCAAGAGGAACAATGGGCAGCATATTCATTATAAATAGCGTGATATTTGACGCGTAAAAAAAATGCAGATACGGATTTTTGAAATACGCATATAAAAAAAGCGATATTAAGGCAAGAAAAATATTGCAGAGCGGTCCTGCAAGATACAGAAGTATCTCATCACTTAATTTAAAAATTATCTTGTTTTTCAGCTTTAAATTGACGCCGAACGGATGAAACGCGACATAAGATACCCTAAGTCCTATAAGCTTTGCCGCCAGAAGGTGGGAAAGCTCATGGAGCGTCATAATTCCGTAGGTGATATAAAAAATTTCCAGATGACGGGTTATGAAGCATACGGCGAGCATTATAAGCGTAAGCGGATTGATGTAAATTTTTCCGAATTTTATCATAGCATGTACCTCTTTAAAATATGGTCTATCCTATTTTATGAAAAATTAAAAGAAAAAGAACCGCCGGAGCGGTTCGGAATAGCTGTCATTTTTTCGGATACGGCTTTTGAGATGTTCATCAAGCCTTATCTTTTATTTGCTCTTTTGGGGTTGTCTGTCAAATAAAGAATGTAGTCGCAGCTTACATTATAAAAATTAGATAACTTAACCAGCAGCTCATCAGTAAGAGGCTGTGTTTCGGTTTCCAGATAGCTGTATTTTCTTTGCGTTATCAGCAGAGCATCTGCCACCTGCTGCTGAGTTAAATCCGCATCTTCCCGTAAATCTTTTATTCGTGTGTTCAAAAATATCACCCAAAAAAATTATAACATAAATAGTATTTACCTCTTGACATTTAGATAATATTCGTCTATAATATAAATAGTTTAGATACAATATATCTAAACAGAAGAAAAAAAAGAACCGCGTTAGCGGTTCTTTGCCTGTTGAGATGTATTGAAGGGGATTAC
>CAYUSE010000033.1:0-12064 GCA_964447095.1 uncultured Lachnospiraceae bacterium
TTTAACTGCCATTTTTGTTTCCTCCTAAAAAATATATATTTTTTACTTTGAACGCATTTTGCGCTCATACATCTATATTTTACCTCAAAATCAAAAAAATTACAAGCCCTATTGTTAATTTTTTAGCGATTTTTTGTATTTTTCTTTATTTTGTAACTGAAACACCTCTCTAATTTTGAATAGAGCCTAAAAAATGTACAGTTTAATTCGATACAATATCCGTTTTCCATTCCATTATTTATTACGATGATAATGACATCTTTTGTTAGACATATAATAACGGAGAAAACAGCTGTCTTTAACTTTGTTTAAGAAGATATAATGTTGTATAGGAAAAAATGTTGTGTCTAAAAACTAAATATGCTAAAATCCAGAGTAAAGAATATGTTATATTTCCATAATCAACTCAAAAGCCAGCATATTTTTTTACGTTGAAAAAAATCATAAAAGGAGAAAGAAATAATGAAGAAACGATATTACAAAATAGCATACTTATTTATAATTATTGCCATATTGGGTTCAATATGTCTTTACTCATTTTCAGTAGTGGGAGAAAGTTTGTATTATGATTTTGAAAATGAATCTTTTGAATGGAATCCGCTATACAAAAATGCCGACTATGAAATTCTTTCGGAGGACAACGGGAATAAATATTTAAAATTGAGTTATAATGGACAAAATAATAGAGACAGGCAATATTATGATGTAGAAGCGACTTCTAATTCAATAGACAATTTAACAAAGCTTCAGATAAATTATGATGTCATGTATTCTGAATTCACTGAAGCCAGAACAGGAGAAATGCAAGTTAAATACAGAACAGGTCCTGGAAGCGCAGAAACAACAATGGCAGCAAGAGTAGCTCAGATAAATGGATTTTTACAAGTTCAAGGAGGAAATGGAGTAGGCTATCAGCGAATTCGAGGAATAGACGGAAATTATTTTGAAATGGAAGCTAATCATTGGTATTCAATAAAAATGATTGTTGATCTTGATAATCATTTACAGGCTACATACGTTTTTGATAGGGATACAGAAAGCTTATTGGCGCTTCATGAAGAAACATCGACAATAACAGATATAACAAAAGTAAATATGGTAACTTTTTCAAGCACATTAACAATGTGTTTAGACAATGTGGGAATCTTTGAACCAAACTGTGAAGGAAGCTATATTTACGGTAAACCGTACTTGAAAAAAGGAACAAAGGAAAGATATTATTTTCTTGGTAAAGGAATAGACGGTTTTACAACAGCTTTTGTAGAAGGAAAGACAACATGGAGTATAGTTAATCCTCGAAAGGGTGTTTCTATAAATGCAACATCGGGATCGCTTAATTGTTCTGCTGAAGCAGAACCAGGCAGAATAATTATAAAAGCGGAACGAACAGCAGGTAACAATAATTTTGAGAGTAAATTTGCTGTTAATATTACAAATTAGGGGTAATTCAAATGAAAAAATACATAAGTATATTATTGTCTCTTATAACAATGATTTTTAATTTAAGTGTATATTCAGAAGGATTGGAAGAAGATGCCATATTAACTGATAATTTATATAGTGACGTTCAAGAAAGTATGTCAGTAGAGGTAGTATTGGAGGACACGTCAAACAATGAAACATCAGATAAAGATGTTGATGAGTTTATTGATAATCATTCAGCATCGGAGGATTTTTGGGCGGAAACAGGAAACCTATTGGAGGGAAGAGCAGATTGTAAAACTATCATTGCAAATGGAGATTTATATGTCATTGGCGGATATGGAACGAACGGTTATATTTATAATATAGACAAATTTAATGAGAATACACTATCATGGGAGACCGTTACAACGCTTCCAAAAGAAATAAAGGGATTTTCTGTTGTTTCTGTTGATGATAATATTTATATTATAGGAGGGTATATTAATAATACATACTTGAATGATGTAAATATATATAATACATCAACCAATTTGTGGACAACGGGTATTCCTATGACTGAACGCAGGGACAGCGCAGCAGCAGTGTATGCAGATAGTAAAATTTATATATTCGGGGGCAGAAATGCGAGAGGAATGGTAAACAGTTATGAATATTATGATATGTTAAATAATACATGGAATAAAGTAACATCAGGATATGATAAATCATTGATACGTATCGGAGCAGAAGGAAAATATGTAAACGGATATGTATGCTTATCGGGCGGATATAATCAGGAATGTGAAAATATGAATATAAGTTTATATAAGGCTTCAGATTTAACAGATATGACGCAAATAGCATACACGAATAAAGAATACATTTCTATTGCATGGGGCGTTGATAAAGCCCTTATATTCTTAGAGGATTCAACTAAAGATTCAGGGTATTCTTCAAAAGAACTTACAATAGGAGAAGATACTATTGATATGCAAGATGTTTATATCAATGATTATCCGATAACGACTAAATATGCTCATAATGTTATATATAACGGATATTTATATCGTTTTGGCGGATATAATGCTTATTCAAAAAGCTATGATACGGAAATGTATAAATATTCTGTTCTTTATGGAGATTTTGTTTCGGGTGATGGACAAATAAGCAGTACAATAACAAGCGGTGGAAATACTATAACACTAAATGTTGAAGCAGGCAAGAAATATTATTTCATGGTTAATGTTAATAACCTTAGTACATTTGAAGGACATACATTTACAATAGAATATCCTGAAGACAGCTTCGTGGTTACAGATGCTTGTATATTTACAGACATAAGAGATACACATACAGGAACAGTACCATATTCAGACATAAAAATTACGCAAATTGATAATAAGGGAGTATCTTTTATAAGCTTAGAAGAAGTTGCGGGAGATCAAAAAGTATCAGAAACTGTAAATGTAATAGAATTAAGTGCAGCATCGTCAGGACAAAGAACAATAACTTATCGGATGACAAAGTAATGGAGGGGGATAAAATTATGAAATCAAGAATAGTAAGTGTAATATTAGTGCTTACAATGTTTTCAGTTCAAATTCCTATATTTGCAGAAAATGAAACATTTGAGGAAGAAAATCAATGGAATGAGGCAACTCCGACACCTATACCTCAAAATGAAGTGTACTATGAAACAGATGAAAGCGAGCCGGAAACTAAGGTGATACAAAATGTACATACTGAAATATTACCAGCTGATATTCAAATTCCAAATGAAAACAGTATATCATTGAATGATTTGCAGAACGGTCTGCCTGATGCGGGAAGTGCGACTTTTTTCAGTGCAGTAACGAAAAGCAATGAGAAAAAATTACGTGATGTGTTTGCAATGAAATTTGGAGACGATTATTTAAAACCTTATGAAAAGCGTGAAGACGGACAGCGGATAGAGGGCAATACAAACCGTCTTGTAGTTGAAGAAACAGATTTAAGGCTGCCAGGAAAAAACGGACTAGACCTTGTTTTAAAAAGGAAGCATGACAACCAAGACTATAATGATATGTGCATATTTAGTAATAGCAGCGTAGAAGTACCAACCAACATACCCACATATATTTGCACTTTAAAAAACACAGAAACAAATAAAACTATCAATGTTGCATTTTTTACAGAAGATGATTTTTATGAAAATATGGCAGACGGCTGTTATTTGGGTTCATTAGATGAATTGACAAAACA
The DNA here is from genome assembly GCA_964447095.1 of uncultured Lachnospiraceae bacterium. GTDB lineage: Bacteria > Bacillota > Clostridia > UBA1381 > UBA1381 > JALEPO01. The sequence continues at coordinate 3,646 of CAYUSE010000033.1, forward strand.
AACCTATAAAGATGGGGATAAAACGTATTCTTTTTATAATTATATAGATATAAAGAAGAAAATACAAAATAATAATACGGGAACCTTTTATGAGTATGACAGCTCTGTTGAGCCTATTATACTTACAAGGGTGTATGAAACTAAGGGCACAATAACTAAGGAGCATTTTTCACTAAGCCATACTATGTTAGGTAGTAATTGGACATTGTTAATTCCTGAAATAAGTATAATTTTAACAAATGCTACATCGGATACATATTCAAGTCATAGAACATGGTGGAATGATTATACGGGCGTTTTTAGGGATATAAACGGAAATGTATATTCATTAGACGGTGACGATACATTTGTAAAGAAAAATGATGGAACAACAACATATTCATCAAACTTTTATAGTGATGATAATAAATATCTATCCTTTGAAAAAACGTACAATATTAAAACCCTGCATACCTCGGGAGCGGAATATAATTTTGTAGTGCGTGACAGCAACGGGTTGACATATTATCTGTATAATCCATACGCCAAGGAACCGCAACCAGGTGCTCGCAATTTTACATCGTATATAACAGCAATTGAAGATAATCATGGTAATATTATTCAATATAAATATGATGCGGGATATAAAAATTTAATTAAAATAATAGACACATACGGACGTGAAATAAATATTACTAAAAGCAATAATAATACAACCGTATCATATTATGACGATATTGCACAGGAAACAAAATCAATTATATATGAAAATACTGAATTGCCAAGCAGTGTTTTAGATGAAGACGGACCGATTAAGCAAAAAAATATAAAACGTTTTACTGTTACAAATCAATTAGGAGAAAAAACAATATATGATACGAGGGATACAGATATTGTTATTCAACAATGTCTGAGCAACGGTCATAATGTTAATGAATATCCGAATATGTCAACTAATCAAGCATTTGAGGAAACAGGAAGCAATAATATTGAAAGAATTATATATCCTACAGGCGCAGAAACAAGATATAAATATAAGTGTCTTTATGCATATATACCGAGCGGAAAGGCAATGCAGTCAAAATATGCTGTTGCTAATTCTTATGATATAATTGACGGCAAAAAAGTCAATGAAAAATCCTATTCTTTTATGGGCAGCGGAGCAATTACAATAACTCAAACCAAAGAAGCATCTAATCAGAAAACTGTTACAAAGTACAATGCAAATGGTTTGCCGGAAAGCATTAAAACAACGCCTATAAGTAAAACAACACCCCAATACACAACATCATACGTATATGATGACCATGACAAACCGGAGAAAATAACTGTAATTACTCCGATTTCCACAGGTACTACCCATTATTCGTATGTTAACGGCTATCCCGACAGATTAAGCTCTGAATATAACGATAGACAGCAAATCTATTATACATACCATACGGACGCAGATGGAAAAGATACTGATAAAATTAAAAATACAGAATACAGATACAAATACAATAGCAGTTATCGTAAAGATTATAACGTAGTCACTGAACTAACGGCAGACAAGAAAAATATAGAGTATGAGCGCGTAATACAAAATAACATTGTCAAGTCACAGACAAAATATGAATATGACAGCGAGGGCAATATTACAGCCATAAAGCAATGGACGGCGGATACAAACGGAGACGGAACGCTTGATGAAAACGATAAATTTAATACCGTAACAAATGCATACACAAATACGGCCGAGAAAACAAAAGATATTGTAAGTACTGCACCGAATATCAAAAATGCCGACGGTGCGAGCGAGGGCAGCATAAGCGTGGAACGCAAGCTTAACATATATGGCTCTCCAACCTTGCAAAAGGACGCAAACGGGTCTGTAACGACAGTCGAATATGACGATTTAAACCGTCCTGTAAAATATAATTTTCCAAACAGCGCGGAAAAATTGGTTTCGTACACAATAGATCCGGCAAATAAAAACAGTTACACAACCGTAACGGACGAAGCAGGAATACAGTACAAGAGCGTGTACGACGGAATAGGACGTCTTACGGGAAAATACCGACTGAACGGCTCAAACTGGAATGAGCTCGAAAAGTATAAGTACGATGCAGACGGAAGACTAATTGAAAAGAAATACGGACAAGAGGGAGCAAGCTTTATAACCGAAAAATATACATACGATGAGATTGACAATTTGAAAACAAAAGAAGTATATGAAGGCTGGCGGACTTTGCTCTACACTGAGCAATATTCATACTACTGGAGCAGCTATAAAGAAACAGGAGAAGTAACAGTCACAACAACGGCGGCTGACGGAACAGTAACGGCTAAGAAAGTAACAAAATACGATAAATACGGCAATGTTACAGGAACAGAAGCAACATCGGGAGATACGACGATTACAACCGCCTGCGAGTATGACTACCTTGACAGAAAAACCAAGGAAACCGACGCGAACGGCAACAGCACAGCTTATGAATACGACTGTCTGGGACAGCTTGTAAAACAGACCAATCCCGACAGTTCAACGCTGCTGACGCAGTATGATATGGCAGGACAGGCAATTTCTGCAACCGATGCAATGGGCAATACGACTGTCACAAATTATGACGCCATGGGACGAGTGATACAGGTAACGTCGCCGTTTAATAACGGACAGAACGCAATAACCAAGACATATTATGATAAAAATTCAAACGTCATAAAAGAGTCGGTCAGAGAGTCGGAAAATTCATACCGTTCTACAGAATATAAATATGATGTAATGGGCAACATGCTTTCCGTATCGGCAGGCGAAGGAGAAGAAAAGACCGTAACGCAGTACAAATACGATACCGCAAACAGGCTGACAAAAATGACAACAGGACTTGCAGAATACAGTGAGAACCCGACAGGCGGCGCGTCAACGGTGTATAAATATAACAATCAGGGATTTTTGGAAAGCGTTACAGACCCGATGGGCAAAGAGGAGAACTATATAGACTATGACAGCTATGGAAACGTGACGCTTAAATGTGACCGAAACGGCAATGCATTCCAATACACCTACGGGGCTTACGGTGTGACATCAGAGAACATGTTCGGAATTGCGTATAACAATACAGAATACAACAGCGCAGGTCAGGTTACAAAAACCAAAACCAAAAACCAGAACGGAGACTTGGTTGAAGAAAGCTATACTTATGACCCGTTCGGAAGAATGACAGGCAAAATATCAGCAGACGGAACAGTGCAGAATTACACCTACGACGGCAATGCAAATGTACTGAACTATAACATGGCAAAGGACGGGGAAACCAAAAACAGCATTACATATACCTATAACACCATGAACCGCTTGACACAATTGGAAAATGGTGATACAATAGGATATATGTATCAGTATGATAACAACGGAAATCTGACAAAAACCATGAATACCAAGACTGCGAATTTTGACCTTGATGTATCATACAATGCAGCAAATCTGCCGACAGAGTATGAAACGGGAATACGCGGTAAGAAATACACGTATAACATGTATTATTTCGTAAACGGTCAGAAGTATCTTGAAACAAGCTCCACAGATTTGTCCTCCTTTAAGTCTTATGAATATAACAGTCTGGGACAGCTTGAATTTGAACATATCATGAAGGACAATAAGAGCATATTAGAACTTGACTATACTTATGACCGCAGCGGAAATCGCACAAAAATGCGCTCGTTTAATGATGATGCAAAAAAGTGGGATAGAGTTGTAGACTACACGTATGACGCAAACAACCGAATGACGGAAGCGTCAACTAATGTAAACGGCAGTTTAACTGACAAAATCAAATACTACTATGACGACAACGGCAACATGACGGCAGAGCAGAAGAAGATATACACAACAGCCGGCAATGCAGGCTCAAGAATGTCGCTGTCGGGGCGTATCGGCGGAGGAAGCGCAAAGATATATCAGTATGACGCATTTAACCGATTGATACAGTATAATGACGACAGCACGGAAGCGGCATATACTTACGGCGCAGGAAATCTCCGCGCAAGTAAGACCGTAAACGGCATAAAAACGGACTTTGTCTGGAACGGACAGAACCTTGCAGGCGAAACAAAGAACGGAACAGCAAATGTTTACACCTACGACCTGACAGGAATAATAGCGACAAAAACACCTGACGAAGCGACACGGTATATTAAAGATCCGCACGGAAATATAATTGCAGGAGTGAAAAATAACGCAATAGCTGATGAATACGACTACACCGCATTCGGAATACAAGTTGAAGGCGAAAACATATCAAATTCCTTCGGCTACTGCGGAGAGTACCTTGACAATGAAACAGGACTTGTTTACCTGAGAAACCGTTATTACAACACCACAGCAGGACGATTCATCACCGAAGACCCAATCAGGGACGGTGCTAATTGGTATGTCTACGGAAATAACAACCCTGTGATGTTTGTGGATCCAAGCGGATTAGTTGATGTAATGATTCGATATATTATTGAAAAAAATGGTGGATCCGTAGAATGGCAGTCGTCAACGAACACAGTAAAAGCGACAATTGGCAATAAAACAATGGAGTATTCTGGTAAGAATTTAAATGGTAGAATTGTAGTTGATTCTGAAGATTTAGAAAGAGATTTTAATCTTTTGGAAAGTCAAACGCTTCATAATGAAGGCGATTATTTTTACAGTAAAGATGATGCTGCAATGGCATTTGGATTGGAATATAATCCACTATCAGTAAAAAGAAATGAAAAATTTGAAAATGGACGTGAATATGCTACTAATATATATGAGAAAACTGTAAATGGTGATACATACTATACAATGGGGGGCATTGTAAGAGGAAGTGTCAAGGGTGGAGATAGAGTACAATTAGCAGATGTCCCAGAAGGAGAGGTTTTAGTTGGATATGCTCATACACACGGTGCATATAGGGGACCAGATTCATGGAATTATGAGATGTTTTCTGGAAAATTTATTGAAAATGGCAATTTTGTGGGAGATGCATATATTGCTGACAAAATGCAGATAGACGCTTATCTCATCACGCCAACGGGGAATTTTAAATGTTTTAGTCCTTCACAAGATGGACAATTGAAAATTATGAATATTGTTCCTGATGACTATAATGGAGTACGAGTGATATGTGGTGGATTGCCACGCGGATATTAAATTTAAGGAGAGATAATATTATGAAAAAGAATTTGATTTTTACAATAATACTTATGTTAGCAATTACATCAACGGGAGTTATCGTAAATGCGGTAACAGAAAGACAATTTATAGCGAAAGAAACAGATATTGCAGTACATGTTGGTGCGTATGACGCTGGTTTTGAATCTCCTGTTGTTACGATAAATGATGTTACGTATGTACCGTTAAGAGAGTTTTGCTATATAACAAATTGTATGGTAGAGTGGAATGAGGAAAAAAGAACTGTATTTGTAACAGATAATGAGTATGTAAAAATGAAAGATGATTTGGAAAATGATAAAGAGGGGATTTTGAAGAATGGACGCAAATATAAATTTTTTGGCAATAATGAACAGAAATTTGATATAGATAATTATGTTGAGGAAAATAATTTGCGTTGTGAACATATATATGATTTTACAATAAAAGAAGAAACAATTGAAAATACGGCGGAGAGAGTTCAAGAATTTATTTGTGATTCGCCTGAAATTGATGAATTACATATATATTATGACAATGAAAAAAATTCATTATTATTTAGAAGCTATACAACAAACAAAACAGTAAATATGTTAGATTCACATGTTAGCGCAATTGTATTAAATTGTGATAGTGGTAAAATATATAAATATAATAGAAGTCCTTATGATATCAAATAATCAGAATATGACCCGTTCGGAAGAATGACAAGCAAAACATCAGCAGACGGAACAGTGCAGAACTACACCTACGACGGCAATGCAAATGTACTGAGCTATAACATGGCAAAGGACGGGGAAACCAAAAACAGCATTACATATACCTATAACGCCATGAACCGCTTGACACAATTGGAAAAAATCCGACAGGGAATACCCCCGTCGGATTTTATTTTAACCTATATTAGCAGCCACAGTCGCAGTCACTCGACGGCACGGACGGATCTTGCTGACCTTCATCGAGAAATTCACATCTCTCCGGCGGGAAGAATTCGTCAACAGGGAACGTAATTCTGTCGAACAAGTCGCAGGGATTATCGTCTGTTGCGCCGACGCATTCTTTCTGCGGAATGCAGAAGTCATACGACGGAACAAGCAGCTGAACTTTTCTTTCAAGCTTAATAATACTGAACACACCGATTGAAACATATACGCGTTTTTGCTCGTTGTTAACGGCAAAATTATCGTCAAATATACGCTTTACGGACTCGGGTATTGACGCCAAATCAAGGTCATCGTCGCAGCAGCAGTTATTGCGGTCGCGTACATCAACAAGCTTTGCTCCCAAAGCAATTGGGTCCACAACCTCCACTATCGCTTTCGGCATATTTGTCTTTTTCCAAAGCTGCGGGTCAAACGCGTCATTCTTATATTTTGACGCAAATATCTTAGCATTACCTTCTGAGCCGAAAAGAATAACCTTCTTATCAAACATCGCAAGACCTTCAACCTCGGTTGGACGGCTCACTCCCGTGAATACGGAAAGTGTGATTTTAAAGAAATACTTCAAATCAATTGAATAGAAACCTCTGTTAAAAGGCACAGGTTCAATATCCGAAAATACCCAAATCACTTCAGCCTTTGAGCATTTTACGTTTATCGCTTTATCAACAATTTCCTGACCGCAGTTTGTAAGATATACTCTTATATTTTCCAAGCAATCTTTATCTCTGCAGCTATCGTAGATTTTATCGGTATGTATGCATACAGCTTCGCGGAAATCAGTTCCGCAGGCGGAATTTGTGCATCTTTCATTTACACAATCACTCATTATATATCAATCCTTTCTCTATATTTTATGGTAAATCCCATGTTATAAAATATGAAATTTACAGAAAAGTGTGCAGAAATAGGCATAAATTCAAAAAAGTTTGTTTTAAATAACCATGTATCCTTCAAGATATTCGCATCTATTGACACAATAAGTCAAACTATGCTATAATTCGAATAAGACAGCTAAAGATTAGAAACAAAAAATGTCTGAAAGTGTGATTAAAAGGTATGAACAAAATTACCGATTTCAATATAAAAATAAATAAAGAAAACATTTTAAAGACACTTAAATGTGATAAAAACAGCCCTGTTTATGAGCATATCAAGCATGAGCTTGACCGCCTTTTGCCTGCGGTTCAGTGCCTTATAAAGCCCGAGGCTTATGTGTCATTCAAATTGGACAGGGCGTACTGTGTTCTGTCTGCCGGCAAGGAAATAAGCGATTATTCAAAGCGTCTTTTCGACATAGGAGAGGCTCTTGACGGGCTTATCGTAAATGCGGTTGCTGATGATTATATTTTTTCCATGGACGCGGAGCTTGCAGAATTTATAAAAGCCAAATGCGCAGGTATGAGCAAAGGAATATCCAAGCGTCTTGAAGCTCCGGCGGATATAGAACTTCAGGCGCAAAAGGAAATTATTGACGCCTGTTATCCGTGCAGCGTGACACTAACAGAGGGTTTTATGTTAAATCCTATGAAAAGTATGGCATATATTTTAGAGCTTACAGATGATGCGGAAAATTTTAATGCCCAGCATGACTGTTCAAAATGCCGGTGTGCGGATTGCCCGAGACGGTCTGCGCCGTTTAAGGGAGAATACAGTGTTCTATCCGATTATGATTTTGAAATTCCCAAAGCAAATAACGGTTTAACCGCATGCATTGACATCGGTACTACAACGCTTGTTTTTCAGCTCATTGAAAACGGAAATGTTGTTAAAGAACACCGCGAAATCAATTTACAGCGCCGATTTGGACTTGATGTGCTTTCAAGAATTGAATCATCAAACAGAGGCAGGGATAAAGAATTAAAACAGATTATCTCATATCAGCTAAAAAGAGGCATAGAAAGTCTTACATCAGACAAAATAGAAAAAATAATTATTGCGGCAAATACAACAATGATATATCTTTTGATGGGATACTCATGCGAAGAGCTCGGACAATATCCGTTTTATGCATCGCATACAGATACGCTGCAATTTAATGAAAATGATACGGAAGTAACAATTATCGGCGGATTTTCGGCATTTGTCGGAGGCGATATAACGAGCGGTCTTTATATGACGGACTTTGATTTGTCGGATAAAGTCAACCTTTTTATTGACCTCGGAACAAACGGCGAGATGGCAATAGGCAATAAGGATAAAATCATCACGGCGTCAACGGCGGCAGGACCTGCATTTGAGGGCGGAAAAATAAGCTGCGGACTTGGCTCGGTTGACGGCGCGGTATGCGGAATTGATATTAAATCCGGAAACATAGAAACTATAAATGACAAAC
>CAYUSE010000034.1:0-11982 GCA_964447095.1 uncultured Lachnospiraceae bacterium
GGTGTAAGAAAAATGCCGCGTCTGAAACGCATTTCTATTGATGCATTCATAACTTCACTTTTGTTACAGCTTTCTTGCTGAGCGACAGCTGCTATAATAGCGATAGCCAATTCGCTGTTTTTATCAAGAGTATATAAGTTTTCGGCTTCAAAAAAAATACCCACAGGCGGCTGTAATTTTTTGAGCTTATAAATATAACCGACACAGTCTAAAATATTTCTGGCAAAACGCGATACGCTCTTGGCAACAATCAAATCTATTTTACCGTCTAAACAATCATTAATCATCTTAATAAACGAGTCTCTATGATTAAGAGATGTGCCGGATATTCCTTCATCCGCATATATATCGACTAAATTCCAATTTGGATGATGATTTACAATATCAAGATAATGATTTTTCTGTAATTCATATGATGATGTTTGTCGGGGGTCATCAGTAGATACTCTTACATATACGGCAACACGTTGTTCTCTGTATTCATCAAAAATGTTTTCTTCCGGAATTGCCGGAATTATATCTATTTTATCAATATTTATGCCTTTATATCTTTCGCGTATTTTTTCTTTTTGATTTTCTTTATCATTCATAACTACAATCTCCATATTTAATAATATAGATTATATAAATTTATTGAAAAATTGTGAATACACTATATGTCAATAAATTGACCAATAGTATAATTAAATCATCAATTATACTTATTAGGAGGAATAATTATGACAATGGAATGGAGAAGTAAAATGGGACAGAGGATAAGAGAAGTGCGTAATAGAGTTGGTATTACACAAATGGAGCTTGCTGAAATGGCGGATTTATCTGTTTCGTATATAAGCCATATTGAAAATGGGAAAAAAACAGCAAGTCTTTACTCGACTATTATTATTGCTAATGAACTTGGCGTGACAGTAAATGAATTTTTATATGGAATTCAGGAAAATGATAACACAGTTTATCAAACAGATATGGATATTTTAATGGGACAATGCAATGCTGAACAAAAAAATATGTTATATAAATTAGCTAAAGCTTTTGTGGAGATTATTATGTAGAGTATGATTTATCAAATATGGCAATAGATATTGGAATAAAAAGTTTGTAATTTTAAAGTTAATGTGATATACTTATAATAACAATAATCTTTTATGAATGAGGTTAATTATGAGTATAAAGGATTTTATCGGAGAAACAACAGAATATGATAAAAAAGAAAAATATGAGGCAAGACGTCCGAAAAGCTGGCTTAAAAGTGTCAGTGCTTTTGCAAACGGCACAGGCGGTATGCTTATTTTTGGTGTTTCAGATGATGATACTGTTGTGGGTCTTTCGGATGTAAAATCTGACTCTGAAGGCATTAGCGAGCAGATTAAAACATATTTATCTCCTATCCCTCAGACAATAGTAGAAATTAAAAAGATTAATAATAAAGATATTCTTTTTGTAAAGGTTTTGTCCGGTAATGAAACGCCGTATTACTACATTGGAGACGGTACAATGCAGGCCTTTGTCAGAATTGGAAATGAAAGTGTTGCGGCGGATTCAATAACCTTGAAAAGATTGGTTCTTCGTGGAAACAATTCATCTTTTGATGCATTGACATCTGCCTATAAATTGGAAGATTTTGCCTTTACGAAGCTAAAAGAACGATACAAAGTATGGACAGGAAATAGTTTTACAGAAAAAATGTACCAATCTTTCGGAATGGTTGATAATGACGGAAATCTTACTAACGCAGGGGCGTTGCTTGCAGATGCTGCGCCGATATATCATTCAAGACTGTTTTGCATGCGTTGGAATGGACTTGATAAAAGCGGCGGAATGGTTGATGCATTGGATAGCGTTGAATATACAGGCAGTCTTATTAAACTGCTTGAGGAGGGTATGGACTTTATAAAGAAGCATAATCATACAATGTGGAAAAAGACGGCTAATTCAAGGGTTGAATTGCCTGATTATGTAGAGCGAAGCGCATTTGAAACATTGGTTAATGCTTTGATACATCGTGATTATCTGATTATCGGCAGCGAGGTTCATATTGATATTTTTGATGACAGAATGATGATATACTCACCGGGTGGAATGCCTGATGGACAAAATATACAGGATACCGATATTGATATGATACCGTCAACAAGACGAAATCCTGTTTTGGCAGATATATTTAACCGATTGGGTTTTATGGAGCGTCAGGGTAGCGGATTTGGTAAAATCATAGATGGATACAAGTCTGCCGCAAATTACAAAGAAAATAAAAAACCTGAATTTTATTCAAACAGAGCGATGTTTACAGTTACTTTGAAAAATTTGAATTATAAAATGAGCGATAAAATGAGCGATAAAATGAGCGATAAAATGAGCGATAAAACTAAGAGAATAATTGATTTTATTGCCGAGCATAATGATTTCACGGTAAAAGACATTGTAGAAACTCATAATTTAGCAGCACCGACAGTAAGACGTATTTTATCTAAGCTTGTTAACGAAGGAAAACTTGAAAAAACAGGTAACAATAAAAATCGAAAATATCACGTTGTAAAAAATGATTAAATCTATAAAAATTTAGTGACTATTTGGTGACTATTGATACAAAAAGTCACCAAAAACCACATTAAGTTACAGAAAATAGATATGCAAAAACCATAGGTTTTAAGCCATTTTTAGAAGATGCCGAAAAATAATTTATACAAATTTTGGCACTTTTAATCAAGTTGTCCGGGGTTCGAATCTCCGATGGCTCACCAGTGAGAAAGTCTTGAAAATGCAGTTATTATGCGGTTTTCAAGACTTTTTCTTTTTGTCTGATTTTCGCATTTGTCCTTTACTTGTCCTTTGTTTTATCTTACGCTAACTTGAAGTTACTTGCCACAGCTTCGCTTGCCTTTGCCTGTGCTTTGGCAAACGAGTGAGCATAGATATTTAATGTAGTCGTTGCGTCACTGTGTCCTAAACACGCCTGAACGGTTTTTACGCTTGCGCCTGACTCAATGAGCAGTGAAGCGTTTAAATGTCTGAATGAATGCGGGACAACATATTTTAGATTTTCTTTCTCGCAAAATTTATGTAACCACTCATTCGGCGCCAACGGTGAAATCTCACTACCGTCCTCACGTTTAAATACAAAATCGTTTTCAGTCCATTTTGTACCTAATCGTATTTTTTCTTCTTCATAGAAATCCTTTAGTTTTTGCAAATATACAAATACTTCTGCTGCCAGCTTCAAACTTCTGTTTGAGGTTGCGGATTTTGGTGTGTCAATAACTGTACCTTTGTTAGTTATATGATATAATGCCTTGTTGACAGTTATAATATGATTTTCAAAATCAATATCATTCCAAGTCAGTCCGCACATTTCTCCGCGTCTGAAACCGCTGTAAATTGCAAGTATGAAATAACACTGATACAATATCGGCGCTTTCTCAATTAGCTTGTTGATAAAGGTTTGCGCTTCCTCTAAGGTGTATATCTCACGTTCGTTTTTCTTGATTTTTGGAATATTGGCATTACGGCACGGATTGTTTGACAGCATATCAAGTTTTATCGCATAATTCAGTATTGACGATACAAATGATACATAGTCTTTTACCGATTTTGCGCATAACGGCTTGTGATTTTTATTGCCGTCAAGAAGTGATTGAATTAATCCCTGAATTGTCCGTCTGTTGATTTTGTCAATTCGCATATGACCGATTTCCTCGTTTAGCCTGTCAAGTTTTCGATACATTGTATCAATCGTTGTCAGCTTCATATTCTTTTCGGCATATTCCTTTTTCCAACGCTCCATAAATTCAGAAAATTTGACTGTTGAGGTCATATATCCGTTCATACAAGCGTCCTCAAACATCACAGCTTGCCTGTTTAGTTCCTTTTCAATTTGTTTTGCTGTCATATTAGCGTTTGGTTTCCACGATTTTGTGCGGATAACCTGTTTTCCGTTTGTGTCATAGCCACAGCTTACTCTAATTTGATAGCTGTCGCCTCGTTGTCTAATGGTTGCCATTTGATAAATCTCCTTTCAATATTTATCTGTGACATACCCTCTGTATCATCATTATAACGCCGATACGGAGGGTAGTCAACATAATTTTTTATCTCTCTATATCTCTGTCCCGTTTTTTGGACTTTTGTATGAAGTTCTCCCACATATCGCGGAGTTTGAATTTATCAATAAATTCAAATAGTTTGTCGATTAGCTTTTGTAATCTCTGTATTTCATTTTCGAGTTTTGAAATTTTAAGTTTACCACGCAGACTTTTTAATTCGGATAATTCATTGTTTTGTTCTGATATGGTTTCTTTCAAACCCTCGTTTTCCTTTTCTAAAAGTTTCACCTTTGCTTTTAAGAAGCTGTTATTTTGCCTGTTTGAATAATACTTTTTAGACGTATTTTGGAGTATGTCAAAATCCTCGCTCTTGATTTTCACCTTATCGGAAAACATTACCTTTTCAACAGGAATTTTATCAATATCCTTAATTTTTACTTCCTTATCCGATAGCTTTTTAAGCTCCGATTGTTTATCGGTTATCTCATCGTTAAGATTAGATAATTGTTTTGTCTTTACGGTTAATTGCTCCTCAATTTCTGCAACTTCCTCCATTCGTTTTTGGAGCTTATATTCCTCCACAGATAAATTACTGCGTTTTATGCCTTTATTCTCGCGCTCAAGTCCGTATTCTGCCATACACTCCGCAAGTCTTTCCTTTTCACTGTCAATCCACAGTTTGGCACAGGTGTTCAGTTTACCCTCGCTCTTAAATCCCTGCTGTTCCAAAGCCTTTGATAAGGAATTTCTTGTTGATAATCCTCTTTTGCTTTCCGTTGCAACAGGGATAAAATCAATATGTAAATGCGGCGTTGCTTCGTCCATATGGATAACGGCATTGAAAATGTATATATGCGGATTATTTGCTTGCAGCTTCTCATAAAATTCTTGCAGAATTTTTGCGGCTTGTTCTCCGTCCTCCGTGCCTACTGCCGTGTCTTTCATATCGCCTATTTGAAAGATAACCTCATAAAACAGCTTTTCCTGTTTGGATAACCGTATATGCTCGTAATAGTCGGGAATACATCTGTCCTTGCGCTTTTGCTTGGAGTTGTATTCATATAAGGGCTTATCGAATAATGCGTGATATGCTTCGTGAATATCTTGTTTGCATAGGACTATATTATCCTTTGTGCGGTCTTGGTTTACATTGGCGGCGAAAAATTCGCGGTTATTATGTCGTATGCTGCCCTTACCGATAATTCCGCTAACGCTCTTTTGTGTACTCATTGTGTCACCTCCTATGATGTATTTTCTGCGCCCTATGGCGCAGCAGCCTTTGTTACTTTGCCGAAAGTAACGCAAAGATGCTTTTGTCATAATTCCTGCGGATTTACAACAAAACCTTGCGCTCTTGCAGAGGGCTTTTCGATAATACTTTCGTATTATCGAGGTACTGCTTTGCAGTACCGTAATGTGCTGACGCACATTACCCACACGCCGTTACACGCACTTACACGCCCTTTATAACAATGGCGTGTAGGCGTGTAATCTTGATAAAACCTACGGTTTCGGCGTGTGTATGGCGTGTTTTACACGCCATATATATGACGCGGAATATCTTTTACATATATTCCGCTGAAACCGCGAACACGTTTATTATCGCGGTTTAGGATATTGTAATCATATCTGATACAATATTTATTTTGATTAGCTTTCAGCCAACAAATGACGGTTTCGCGCTTTAACGGTGTAAGTGCGTTTTGTTCGCACCAACCGCTGTAAGCGTTGTATAAATCCGTACAGCTTGTTTTGTATTCTGCTCCGAATGAAACCATATAATCATCTTGCAGAAATTCAATCACATTGCAATTATCCGAAATCATATCGGCTACATTCCGTTTTGACTTTTCAGATATTGTAAAGCAATAGTTATTACTGATTAACCGTTGAAGTCCGGCGAACATCCAACTAAAAATTTTATCTTTTTCAGCTATCATTTTATCAGCTATAAAACGGTCAACCATTCTGTCCTTTGGTATTGGCTTGGTAGTTAGAATAATAAGTCTGCGGCTAAAACCGTCCGTCCTGTCATACAAGGCTTTTGGTGAGCCGTTACCGAAGCATAGAAACCGCGCATATAATTCAGCTTGAAATGACTGCTGACCTTTGACCTCAATATCAACAGGCGTTTCTGCTGTAATAAGATTTTTAATATATCCTGTTGAAGTCAACGCTTCAAGCTGCATATCATCATCAATCATAAGTAATTTATTTTGCAGATTTGCTCTTGCAAATCTGTCGGCTTCAAGGCGGTGCAGCTTGCTCTCAATCATACTGTCGCCGAAGATGTGTTTCATCACAACCCCTATTCTTGACTTGCCCTCTCCTCCGTTGCCGATTATAAACAGCATAGACTGTCCTCTTGTGGAGGGTATCAGACAATAACCGAGATACTCCTGCAAGGTTACAATATCCTCGTCCTCCAGCATATCGCTCAGAAAGTTTAGAAAAACTATCGGCTCGGTCTGATTTTGCTTGTAATGAATATTCAAACGGTTTACACAAAACCGCTTTTCGGAAATAAACCGTCCGCTTGTCTTTAATATTCCGTTAAGCAGATGTATTTCATCAGAACAGGTTATCAGCTTGTCGGTGTGGCAACACAGCTTCAATGCGTCAGTAAGAGATTTAACCTTTCGCGCAAGACTTGTACTGACATACGGTATCAGCATATTACCGACCTGCGCCGATACTTTGTCGAGCGTAGTTTCGCCGTCTACTGTAATGAATTTGTTATCTATATACTTCATCGGATAAAATTCTATAAACTCCTTACAGAACATCACTTCATTTATAACGCCCTTGTCAGATAGCCATTCGGGCTGGTCGCAAGCTTCGCTTGCTGCTCGCCTATGCGTCCGAGGACTGTCGCAGCTTTGTTTGTAATTCATTGAAAAACCTCCTTTCTTGCTTTATGAATTGTTTTTGTTCCTCATAGTGCCCAAAGGATAACAATTCGTAATAGTATTGATATATCGGCAGTTGTCTTACACTGTCACAGAAAATAGGGTGCCATTCTTCTTTAGGGGACGCGGGACAATATCTGTCCCGCATTTCCTCTAAAATTGAAATGTATTCCCGTAATAATGTTCTTGCTTCATATACGGATAGAGATTTCTTGATTTTAACCTTTTGCGTTGTTGAAATCTCTATCCCAAAATCTGCCGCTAATCTTTGCGCCGCTTCATATGATGACAAGCCTAACAGCTGTGCTGTGAATGAAATCACATCACCGTGTGCGCCGCAAGAAAAGCAATGATAGTGGTCTTTGTATAATTTCATTGACGGGTGCTTGTCATTATGAAATATACAATTTATAAAGTTACTCATTTTTACGGATACACCGTAATGCTCTGCCGCTGAAATTATATTGACCGCGTTTCTTATTGTTTTAAATATGCTCATAATCTAACCTCCGAAATATTCCAATAAGGCAGTTTTGGGAATAAGTATCTTACCGCGCTTGCCTGCGCCGCTTCTGATATGCGTCAGCTTGCCTTGTGTTACAAGCTGACGGACGGTACATTCAGATAAACCGCTGACCTCATTTGCACATTCTTTGATAGTCAATAGTTCTACCTTATCAATTTTCTTTGGCTCATCAGGAGCCTTGTTCTCATCATCAACAGCTATGTTATTGATGAAAACTGTAATTTGTGTTAATAAGTTTTGCCGTTCCTTTAGTGTCATAAAGACTCCTTTCTCCCGATAGTATCGGGTGTAAATTATTACCAATCCGGATTGGTACAGCCATTGTATGGGAGGCATTGGACGGTACATTGTACATTGATAAAAAGGGTACTCCTTATATGGTATTTTCGCATGAATGGGTGCAGATAACAGACGGACAGATTTGCGCCGTAGAGCTTGCTCCTGATTTGTCGCGTGCTGTTGGGAAACCATTTACGCTTATCAGAGCCTCTGAAGCTCCGTGGACTGTGGCGAATGATGGTAAAATATATGTTACAGACGGTCCGTATTTACTGCGCCTTTCTTCAGGCAGGCTTGCTATGCTTTGGTCGAGCTTTGGCAATAAAGGCTATGCGGTTGGTATCGCTTATTCTTTAAACGATGAGATAGATGGTAAGTGGGTGCATGAAAAAGAGCCGTTATTTGAAACTGATGGAGGTCACGCTATGGTGTTTAACACATTTGACGGAAAAAAACTGATGGCATTGCATTATCCTAATGAAACAACCAAAGAACGTCCTTGTTTTTATGAGTTGGATGAAAACGGAGAAATTTTAAAGAGAATATAAATATGGAGAATAAGTATGATAAAAGCTGTAATATTTGACCTTGACGGAGTTTTGGTAACAACGGACGAACTGCATTTTTCGGCATGGAAACAGTTAGCGGAGGAACTCGGAATAACAGGCTTTACAAAGGCGGATAACGCGCGTCAGCGCGGTGTGAGCCGCATGGCGTCGCTTGAAGTGGTGCTTGAAAAAACAGACAGAAAATTCAGCGATGAAGAAAAGACAGCGCTTGCGGAAAAGAAAAACGATATGTATGTAAAATCCCTTTCATCCCTTTCGCCGTTAGATGTGCTTGAAGGTGTTAATAATTTTATTGCATATCTGCGCGGTAAAGGTGTTAAAATAGCCGTTGGTTCTGCAAGTAAAAACACTCCGCTGATTTTAAACAAAACAAATTTAGCGCATAAGTTTGACGCGGTGAGTTGTGGTCTTGATACTCAAAAATCAAAGCCTGACCCTGAAGTGTTTCTGATAGCGGCGCAAAAGATAGGCATATCACCATCTGAGTGTGCAGTAATAGAGGACTCTGACGCGGGAATTGAGGCGGCAAAGGCAGGCGGAATGTACGCCGTTGCGGTTGGTGAAGCGGAGCATAATAAAATGGCTGATATATCTGTATCGTCAGTTGACAGCTTGTATAAAATAATTGCAATGTTCGGGAGATAATTATGACGGAACTTATATTGACGGAAAGTGAATTTGACAAGGAAAATATATCATGGAATGGTAATCGATTCCTTATTGGAAACGGCTATTTCGGCATACGCGGAACTCTCGAAGAGTACACGAAAAAGCAAATGTGCGCTGTTAATCTGGCAGGGATTTATGACCGTGCGGGAAATTCGTGGCGTGAGTCGGTAAACGCTCCAAATCCCATATATACATATGTAAAAGTCAACGGTAAAGCATATACCTTGCCTGACAGCAAGCCTAAATTTCATCAGCAGGAGCTTGATTTCAGATACGGTCTGCATTGCCGTGTTACACGCTGGCAGACGGAGCATGGAAGCATTACGGTAATATGCGAGAGATTTGCAAGTATAGCGCGTCAGCATAATATAGCGATGAAATATACATTTTCAGCCGATTTTGACTGTGAAGCGGAAATCATAACAGGTATTGACGGCGATGTGTGGGACATCAACGGTCCGCATTTTGTAAAAATGCAGATGGGAAGTAAAGACGGTATTGATTATGTCAAGGGCATAACAGGCGAAAAGAATATATCCGTAACCGCAAAGGAATATATACGGATAGGTTTTAAAGCCGAGCAGACTACTCAAAATACCGATAAATCAATATTCCGCCATATAAAATTTACGGCACAAGCCGATAAGGAATACACCTTTGAAAAAATCGCAGAAATAACAACCTCCGTTGATGATTTCGGCACAAGCGGAAGTGTTGACAGCTTAAGCTATTCGGAATTAAAGGCGGAGCATAAAGCCGAATGGGATAAAATATGGGATATATCAGAAATTCATATTGACGGAGATGATGAAGCGGAATATGCGCTTAATTATTCAATCTATCATCTTAACTGCATTGCTCCGAGAAATATGAAGGGAAAATCTATTCCGGCGCGAGGTCTGTCGGGGCAGGTATATAAGGGCGCGGTTTTCTGGGATACCGAGATGTTTATGATAGATTACTATATACATACAGCTCCCGAAGTTGCAAAAACGCTCTTGCAGTACAGAATTGACACAATAGGCGGCGCAAGGACAAAGGCAAGGGAATACGGTCTTGACGGCGCGTATTACGCATGGGAAAGTCAGGAGGGCGGCTATGAGGGTTGCTCGGATTACAATGTAACAGATGTGTTCACAAACAGACCTATGCGGACGCATTTTCGTGATAAGCAGTACCATGTTTCGGCGGCTATTGTCTACGGTCTTATGAAATACATAAATGCAACAGGTGATTATGATATTTTGAATGACGGCGCAATGGAAATGGTCATAGAGTGTGCTAAATTCTACCGCTCGCTGTTGATTAAAAAAGCAGACAGCAATTATTATGAAATTCGTGATGTTGTCGGTCCTGACGAATATCACGAAAGAGTGAATAATAATGCTTATACGAACCGCATGGCGAAATTCGTATTTGATACAGCGCTTGAATTATCGGATAAAGGTCCGACAGACAGCGAGCTAAAAGAAATGTTAAGGGACTCCTCCGAAAATATTCTGATAAAAGAGCCAAACAGTAATGGCATAATAGAGCAGTTTGACGGCTATTTTAAGCTGGAAGACGCAAGCCTTGATACAGTGCGGTCAAGAATAATAACCCCAAAGGAATATTGGGGCGGAGCATACGGAGTTGCGGCAGGTACTCAGGTAATAAAGCAGGCAGATGTTGTGGCAATGCTGAGTATGTTCAAAAACGACTATACAAGCGACATAATGGCGAAGAATTTAAAATACTATGAACCGCGTACCGAGCATGGCTCATCCCTGTCAGCGTGTATGTATTCGCTGCTTGCGTGTTATACGGATAATCCCGAAATCGCCTATCCGATGTTTATGAAATCCGCAGAGGCTGATTTAACAAAAGGCGGCAAGGAATGGGCAGGCTCGATATATATAGGCGGCACACATCCTGCAAGTGCAGGCGGCGCATGGATAGCGGCGGTTAAAGGCTTCGCAGGAATAAGCGAGGAAAACGGACACCTTGTATGCAGACCGAACCTTCCTGAAAAATGGAATGGTATGAGCTTTAAGCTGATGTATAAAGGCAAACAATATTTTGTCGAGATAAAAGGCAAAAACGGAGTAATTTCAATAATTTAATAAAAACTATGATATATCGCTGATTTCAGAATATACGGAAACTTTTTGTTACCCTAATAAGACCCTCTCTCCCTCTTATTTTCTTAAACACCGTGTATTCTGTGATGAGCGATATATAATAAAATAGTAACTTAATTGTTCAGGGACAGGCGCGATTTTATAAAATCATATAAAATAAGGAGTACACAGATATGGCAATAGAATTTAAGAATAACAAAATACATTTATATAATGACAGTATGAGCTATGTAATTGAAATATCGAGACAGAACGATTTATTGAACTTGTATTACGGCGCGCGTATTGAAGCAGAGGATATAGAATGTCCCGGTAGAATACACGGCGCGGCATGCTGTCAGAATGGAAATGATTATTCTTTATCGCTGTTCGCGCAGGAATATCCGTCGGCAGGCGCGTCCGATTTCCGTTCGCCTGCTTATGAAATTGAAACGGACAAGGGACTGCACACTCCCGAATTAAAATATAAAAGTCATAAAATAATAAACGGAAAACCGCCGATAAAGGGACTTCCGTCCGTATATACCGAAAACGACAGCGAAGCACAGACGCTTATTATCACAACGGCTGATGATGTACACGGTATAGAGGTGAAGCTGTATTATACGGTATTTGAAAATTTAAACGTAATATGCCGTCACAGCGAAATAATCAATGTTTCAAATCCGTATATGTATCTTAATAATGCGCAGAGCGTGAGCCTTGATTTCCCGGCAGGTGAATATGAGTATATCCATCTTGAAGGTGCGTGGGCGAGAGAAAAGCATATTGACAGAAATACAGTTCATAAGGGCATACAGGGTTTTGAATCAAGGCGCGGAGCGTCGGGACATGTTGAAAATCCGTTTTTGATGTTCTTTGACAAGGGTG
>CAYUSE010000035.1:0-11908 GCA_964447095.1 uncultured Lachnospiraceae bacterium
GGAGGTGAAACAACATGACAAAAGAGAGAAAACAGCAGATTATAGCTGAATTTGCTACTCATGAAGGTGATACAGGTTCGCCGGAGGATCAGGTAGCGCTTTTAACAGAAAGAATTAACCATTTGAACAACGAACATCTTAACTTCCACAAGAAGGATCACCATTCAAGAAGAGGTCTTTTGATGATGGTTGGTAAAAGACGTGGTCTTATGAATTACCTAAAGAGCCAGGATATCGAAAGATACCGTGCGCTTGTTGCTAAGCTTGGTCTTAGAAAGTAATTATATTGAATATTTGGGCAAACGGGGGACAATCCCTGTTTGCCTGTATATATTTATGGAGATATTCGTTTAGCATATAAATAGAGCGATAAATTGTGATTTATCATTGTATTTATCTGCTAAAACGAAGCTCCGAAAACAAACAGAAAAGGAGAAAAAATTATGTTCAAAACATTTGAAACAACACTTGCGGGCAGACCGCTTGTAATTGAAACAGGAAAAATGGCGCAGCTTGCAAACGGACATTGTCTTGTTCGTTACGGCGATACGGTTGTTATGGTAAACGTAACAGCATCGCGCGCGCCGAGAGAGGGAATTGACTTTTTTCCGCTAAGCGTTGACTATGAAGAGAAGCTGTATTCGGTCGGCAAAATCCCCGGCGGATATATTAAGCGCGAGGGTAAGCCGTCGGAAAAGGCTATTTTAACAAGCCGCGTAATCGACAGACCTATCCGCCCGCTGTTCCCGTCGGATTTAAGAAACGACGTATCGGTTGTAGCAACCGTGCTTTCGGTTGACCAGGACAACCCTCCCGAGGTTGCGGCGCTTATCGGTACTTCAATCGCAATATCAATATCGGACGTTCCGTGGAACGGTCCTATCGGCGGCGTATGGCTCGGTCTTGTTGACGGCGAGTATGTTATTAACCCGACTGTTGAACAGCGTGAAAAGAGCCAGATGCACGTAACGGTTGCCGGCACGAAAGAAAAGGTCGTTATGATTGAGGCAGGCGCAAACGAGGTTGAGGAAAGCGTTATGCTCGAGGGTATAAAGTTCGCGCATCAGACAATCAAGGAATTATGCGATTTCATCAGCGGTATTCAGGCTGAAATCGGCAAGGATAAGTTCACTTATGAGGCTCATGATGTTGACCACGATTTATATGATGCAATTAAGGATATGGCTTATGAAAAGCTTCAGTATGCGCTTGATACAGATGATAAGAATATCAGAGACGAGAGAATAGGCGTTATCACGGACGAGATTATTCCTGCTCTTGAGGAGCGTTTCCCTGATATAAACGAGCAAATCGGCGAAATTCTTTATAAAATGCAGAAGGAAATTGTCCGCGCATGGCTTGTCGAGGGCAGACGCGTTGACGGCAGAGGACTTGACGAAATCCGTCCGCTTGCCGCTGAGGTTGATTTGCTTCCCAGAGTTCATGGCTCGGGTATGTTTACAAGAGGTCAGACACAGGTGCTTTCCGTTGCGACGCTTGCTCCGCTCAGCGAAAATCAGCGTCTTGACGGCATTGATTTGGAGGAAACAAAGAGATATATTCATCATTATAATTTCCCGTCATACTCTGTCGGTGAAACAAGACCGTCAAGAGGCCCCGGCAGACGTGAAATTGGTCACGGAGCGCTTGCAGAGCGTTCACTCGTGCCTGTTCTTCCGTCAGAAGAGGAATTTCCTTATGCGATAAGAGTGGTTTCCGAGGTTCTTTCGTCAAACGGTTCAACATCACAGGGAAGTGTCTGCGGTTCAACGCTTGCGCTTATGGCGGCGGGCGTTCCTATTAAGGCTCCTGTTGCAGGTATTTCCTGCGGACTTATTACAACAGATAACGGCTTTACTACAATGGTTGATATTCAGGGTCTTGAGGACTTCTACGGTGAAATGGATTTCAAGGTAGCAGGTACAAAGAAGGGTATCACATCAATTCAGGTTGATATTAAAAATGACGGACTTCCGTATGAAGTCATAGAGGAAGCCTTTAGAAAAACGCGTGACGCGCGTTATTATATCATTGATGAAATTCTGCTGAAGGCTATAGACGGCCCGAGAGAAGAGCTTTCAGTTTATGCTCCGAAGGTTGACACAATGCACATCAACCCCGATAAAATCCGCGAGGTAATCGGTCAGGGCGGAAAAGTAATTCAGGGTATTGTAGCAGATACAGGCGCTAAAATTGACATTGAAGAGGACGGCACAATTTATATTTTCGCCGCTGACCAGGAAAGCGGAAATGCCGCGAGAAAGGCGATTGAGGCGATTATTGAAGAGCCTGTTGTCGGCAGAATTTACAACGGTCTTGTTAAGACTATAACAGCGTTTGGCGCATTTGTTGAAATTCTTCCGGGCAAGGACGGTCTTTGCCATATTTCAAAGCTTGATATGGGCAGAGTTGAAAAGGTTGAGGATGTCTGCAAGGAAGGCGACAGAATGATTGTCAAGGTTATGGACATTGACCCGAAGACGGGAAAAATCAGCCTGTCAAGAAAAGACGCAATGCTTGAGATTGAGAATTGCGAAAATAATCAGTAATTAAATAAAAACAAATTAAAAAGCCTATCATTGTGATAGACTTTTTAATTTGCGTATTTGTTCGTTATCTTGTTACTATATCAACAGGAACATCGAAAATTTTTGCAACTTTTAAAATTGTATCAATATGTCTGCCTGTTGCAGCCGCAAAATGGTGAGTAGGACCGCATTCGCTCCAGCGGTTTACAAATTCTCTTGCTCCGCATGTAAAGCGCGTTCTCATGTTTGTATCACCGAATGAAAGGATTTTACCTTCTTCATTAACTCCTTCAGCGACAATAAATTTAAAATGACCGTCGCCATCCTGCGTAATTGCAAGATAAGTAACAGGACCTGTGTACGGATAGAACTGTGTCAGATAACCGCCGCCTGTCTTTCCGTGGAATACCTTAACAATTTTCATTGTCGGCTTTTTATCGGAAATATCCGCATCGCCCGAACCGCTGTGACCGATAATTGCAATATCGTCATTAAAGTCAATAGAATACATCTCTGCAAGCTGACCTGTTCCTGAAATCGTTTTTAATATACTCATAGCCATGGCAACCTTCATATCGCCTTCAACGGCGCAGGCTGTGCCCTGCTTAATAAGCATTGAAAATGCGGGAATAAGCATACTGTCAAGCACGCCTGCCTTGCCCTGAGCATAGCCGTCATAGTGCGAAGCGATAAGTCCCAAATCTTCATCCTTAACCCACTGCTCAAATGCAACAACATATTTTGCCATTTCCCAAACTTCTTCAATACTTCCGCCGCCTTCAATGTCAAAGGTATCAAGAATATCCTGTGCCTTTGCGCGGATAGCGTCTTCATCGGTAATATCATCAGCAATTGCCCACATTTTTTCCCAATCAAACTGCTTGGTGTATAAATGCATTCTTCTGTATAAATTGGACTCGTCAATGTAAAGATCCATCATGCCCGGATACGGTCTGCCGATTTGAGCGATATTTGTATCTCTAAAGCGTCTTCTTGTTTGAGCCGCACGGCACCAATCCTCTATTTCAGCCTGAACGCCTTCATCTCCGCCTTCTACAACGCCTGTAATTACAGCATGTCTTTTGCCGAAGCGTTCAAGGTCGGCTACCATTTCTCCGACAGCTCCGCAGGCATAGCCTTCGCCAAGCCATGAAGCAATGTCTGTATGATCATAGTCAAGCGCTTTCAGCTTCTGAACATTGACAAGAACTACGGGAACATCTAAATCCTTCACTGCCGGAAGCATATTATAGGACGTCGCATAAGTAAGAAGCTGTAAAAATACCAAATCTACATCAGCCGCGCGGAATTTTTCGCCTGCTGCCTGTGACTGCTCCTTTGTTGTTACCATTCCGCCGTCGATGATTTCCACCGTATCGGGAAGCGTTTTTTTAAACGCCTCAAACTGTGCCTCAAATTCGGGCACGAGTGACGGGAACTGCGGCAAATAAGCGCCTAATGCAATTGAAAAGACACCTATTCTTGCTTTTGTGTTTACTAACATACTAAACCCTCCTGTATTTCTTTTTAATAATAATTTTTATTATGTTAATTTTAGAATATTATTATATTTTTATTTTACTATTTTTATTGCATTTTGTCAATATTTTTCTTTTTTTATAAGCTCGGGTTTAACAAAATAAACAAAAAAACGGCATAGTTTTATGCCGTTTCGCTGAAAATAATTTTTAATATTTATCACTTTTAATAAGTGTGCCGATACCTGTTTTTGTAAAGATTTCAAGAAGCAGGCAATGTGGGATGCGTCCGTCAATAATATGAACGCCCGTGACTCCTGCCTCAATTGCATCAACACATCCCAATACCTTTGGAATCATACCGCCGTTTATAACGCCGGTGTCAATCATTTCATGGATTTCGTTGCTGTCCGCCTCATATATTATATTGCCGTTTTCATCCTTTATTCCCTCAACGTCAGTGAGTAAAATAAGCTTTTCAGCCTTAACCGCCGCCGCGACGGCTGATGCGACTGTATCCGCGTTTATATTATAGCTGTTACCCTCGTCGTCCGTGCCTATAGGCGCGATTACGGGAATGTATTGGTCGGAAGAAAGCAGATTTATAAGGCATGGCTTAATATGCACAATATCGCCGACATAGCCCAAATCCATCTTTTCGCCGTCAAGCTCGGTGTATTGCTTTTTACACTCGATAAAGCTTCCGTCAATACCGCATACTCCGACAGCGCGTCCGCCTTTTGTATTAAGAAGCGCGACTATTTCTTTGTTTGTCTTTCCGACAAGGACTTCCTGTGCAATTCTCATTGTTTGCTCATCGGTTACACGCAGTCCGTTTATAAATTCGCTTTTTATATGGTGGTCATTTAATTCCTTGGAAATATCAGGACCGCCGCCGTGTACAACTATCGGGTTAATTCCAATAAATTTCAAAAGCGTTATATCTTCCATTACAGAATTTTTCAGTTCTTCGTTAATCATAGCGTTGCCGCCGTATTTGATAACGAATGTCTTTCCTGCAAATTTTTGAATGTATGGCAGAGCATCAATCAGTATCCCTGCTTTTTTAATAAATTCTTCCATCATTATTTCACCCTCTAAATTACAAATAAAATCCGGGATTGGATAAACCCGTTTTTTCGTCAAGTCCGAACAACAAATTCATATTCTGTACAGCTTGACCTGCCGCGCCCTTTACGATATTGTCGATTGTTGAAACAACCACTGCTCTTTGCAGCCTTTTATCGTAAACAACGCCTATATCCGCGAAATTTGAACCTGCAACATGCTTTGTTTCAGGCAATTCTCCCGCATCCTTTACGCGTACAAAGAATTCGTTTTTGTAAAAATCCTTATACATTTCAGTAAGCTCCTCTGTGCTTGAGGGACGGTTAAGATTTACGTATATCGTTGCGAGTATGCCGCGTTTTTGCGGAATAAGATGCGGTGTAAACGACAGCATAATCGGCTCGCCTGCAATATTGGAAAGCTCCTGTTCAATTTCCGAGGTATGCCGGTGTGTCGCAACCTTATAAGCCTTGCTGTTTTCCGTGCATTCGCAGAAGGTGTAGGGAAGGGAGGTTGTACGTCCCGCGCCCGTAACGCCTGATTTTGCGTCAATTATAATATTTTTTGTTTCTGCGATTTTATTTGCCAGAAGCGGAGCCGCGCCGAGGATTGAACAAGTTGTGTAACATCCGGGATTTCCGATAAGGCGCGCTTTTTTAATTTTTTCGCGGTGCAGTTCGGGAAGCCCGTAAACAGATTCCGCCAAAAGCTCCGGTGAGGAGTGCTTTTCGCCGTACCATTCTTCATAGACTGCAGCGTCATCATAACGGTAATCTCCGCTTAAATCTATAACTTTAAGACCTCTTTCAA
This sequence comes from uncultured Lachnospiraceae bacterium, assembly GCA_964447095.1. Lineage (GTDB taxonomy): Bacteria > Bacillota > Clostridia > UBA1381 > UBA1381 > JALEPO01. Next base: position 5,885 of record CAYUSE010000035.1, read on the forward strand.
TAAGCGCCGGAATAACCTCCTTTGATGCGCCGTGGGGGAGAGCCGTAAATGCAATATCGCATTTTGACACCTTATCAAGGTCAACCGACGAGCATTCTTTGTCAAGAATATGCCTGAAATTTTGATATATGTCACTTATCGGTTTGCCTGCAAAGCTTTGCGAACCGAGAATTTCAAGTTCTGCCTCGGGATGATTTGTGAGTATTCTCACAAGCTCAACTCCGGCATATCCTGTTGCGCCTAATACAGCAGTTTTTATCATATTATCACCTCATAATCATCAATATATTGATTTTACCACAACTCAAAAGCATTGTAAAGTATTAAAATTGCCGATTTTTGTAATATATGTCATAATTTTTTAAGGGAATATGCATTGATTTGTTACATTATAGAATATATAATAATACCGTGTCAGTATGGATAATTATCTTTAAAGGAGTGATGTCCTTGAAAAAGAGAATATATAAAATGCTTTGTACCTTTTGTGCGGTTTCAATAATTGTTTGCTGTGTAACGGTGGACGGTTCGGCGTTGGCAGATAAACCTGTGGGAAAAATGTCGGCAGTTTACGGCTATGTTTTAAACGATTATATGGCAACCTACGGAATTATTGCAACAGATAATGCAAATGATGCAATATATGATAACGAGGGCGATACTATTGCTCCTACGGGTGTTGTTTACGGAGATGTTGTAAATTTTGACAGCAATGAAAATCCGTACCTTGTGATATTCGTAACAGAGGGGCAGTACAGAACGGCATCGTGTCATATCTGGAAATATAATGAGGAAACGGAAGCTGCGGAAAGAGCGGCAATCCTTGAAAAAAAGTACAGCGATATAACGCCGGACAGAATGGGTGAATTTAATATCGGCTGGAATGATAAAAAGCGTTATATCACATATCGTGAATATGTTAATAACGAGCCCGTAAACGCGGAGTTTTACACAGTTATAAACGGAGATACGCTCCAATATGTATATAATCCGACCGATGTTTCGGAGGCGGGCATAATGGATTTTAACGCCTATTATTTCCACCCCGGAGTTGATGTGTCCGAATATAATAAAACGCTTGGCGATTTCTTTGATAAACTCAAAAATGCCGCCGCGGACAGCGTAACCTATGAGGATATTGCGGAAAAGCTTTATCCCGAGGACGAGGACAGGGTAGAGAAGGTGCTTGCAAAGTCTGTCGCGCTTGAGAATTTTGATATTTCAAATTATGACACGCTTGACGCGTATAAATCAGCGCTGAATGAGAGTGTGAGCGGAAATAAATTTTATCTGATTTCGAATATGTATAATCTTGGCGACGAGATATATTATGTACGTTTCTCAACCGATAAGTCGTTTTATAATTACGCGCTGCTCAGAAGAAGCGACACAGCCGACAGCGGTTATCAGATTTTGAAGGTGAATACCGATTGTATTCCGCTGTCTGACAGAGAGCTAAAGCAGCTCAAAGAGGAATATTCGCGGAATACTCTTCTCTATAAAAAATCCAGAGGAATGCTGAAAATAAACAGAAGCATAAATGATTTTTTCAAAAAGGAAAAATCAGAGAAGAAGCCGATTGAATTTTTCGGCAAAACCTTTGACCCGCGTATGAAGGTTCCGATTGCCTGTATCGGCGGCGGAATTGCAATTGCGCTCCTTACAATTTTATGGGCGTATATTTACGGAAACGATGATTAAAAAACAGCACGGTTAAAACCGTGCTGTTTATCTTTTAATTTAATTGTTCTGATGTTATAAACGCCGTTTGTGTTTCCTGTTCCCATGACACGGTATAGCCGAGATTTTCCGCTAAGAAGCGTATCGGAATAAGCGTGCGGCTGTTATCAATTATAGGCGGAGCATCAATTTTGACCTCTTCTCCGTTGAGTAAAGCAATATCGCTGTCAATGGTGAATACCATATCGGTATCGTCGCTTTCAATATGGATTTGACGTGCTTCGTTATCCCATTCAACTCGTGCGTCAAGCTTCTCAAAAATCGCTCTCAGGGGAACCATAGTTCTGCTGTTTACCACCTTAGCTCCAACGTCGAATATGAGATATTCATTGTCAAGATTGACTTTAATATTGTCTTTAGGGATTATATCATTAAATACAAGCGTCTCATATTTTGTATAAACATACAGTGTGTTATCGCGGTATTCGATATTCTTCAGCGTCAGCAGCCGGTTTGGCAAAAATACCTCGACCCAATTCACGCCGTCTGCTGAAACGGCAAGCACATTGCCCGTGTCGGTGTCAAAATCAAAATTCTTCCATGATAAAATTCTGTAGAAAATACCTCCTGCCGAGTAAATCTCAGACGGAGCTTTTTTATAAAATTCGAGCTTTGAAGCGCCTCTGCCGTCCGTCATGAAGAATTCATTTCCTGTTTTCAATATTGAATATTTTCCGTTTGTAACGGGCATGTCATAATCGCTCTTGAGCCTTTTGAACGACAAACCGTCATACGATATGTATTTTTGATAATCTCCTGTTTCCGCGTAGGTCAGACCATTTGCATAAACCATATTTTTAACAAATTCATCGAATTGAATGTCGTACAGATATTCAAAATCATTGTCAAATAAGTATATCTTATGCGCTGTTACAGTGTCTTTGATGCTGTAGCCGTATTCATCCCATGCGGCAAAACGCGCCGCATAGCCCGACGGTGTTTTTGTAATTTTTATGTCCTGCGTGTTTGCCGAAAAAATCTCTTGCGCACTTTCAGGAAGCTCAATCTCATGCCAATCGCCGTCTATGTATTCAAAAAGCTGTCCGTTTTCCCATTTCATCAAATTTTCGCCGTTAAAGAATGTGCTTTTATAATCATGATATTCGGTATATTCAGAAAAATCGCAAAGAGTTTGTTCTTTTAAATACGTGTGATTATCGGCTATAAGGTAATTTATTATGCCGCCGTAGCAATTTGTCGGCAAAATTATATCAAGCGTGTATTTCAATGTTTCTCCGGGGGATACCATGACACTCATCATGCAGTTCTCTGTTTTATCTTCGTGTATTGCCTTTGCAACAGCGAACGGATTTTCCGTTGTGAGTGTATATGGATTTAGCATATTGCCGTTTTCATCACGTATTATTGCGATATTGGACGAATGCGAGGTTTCAAGCATAAAATTAAGCGAGCGGGGAACAGTATCGGAATTGGTAACCGTTATATTATACCTGTTCGTTACGCCAAAATTGCCCAGATTAAACTGCCAGCGCGTATCAGGCAGTTTTTTTATGCTTAGTGTTTTATCCATGGCTGCGTTTGGAATATGCTCTGATTGCTTCCATGGCATGCCGTCCTCATATTCGAGAGTGTTGTAATGGAAAATATCAAACAAAAATATATTGTCGCGCTCGGTTATATCTTCGCCGTAATATTCTGTCTTGTTGTCGTCTTCGTACTCAAATGTCAGCATATCGGAGCTTGATGCAATGCCTTTGGAATATAAAAAACCGTCGCGGCTCGGATTTATGTTTGTCATCCAGCAATCCGAGCCTGTGCCCTTGGGAAAATACTGATTATATACTTCAACAGGCATTCGCTCGCCGTTTTTTACAGCGGCGTCAATATCGATATTCAAATCACATTCTGTTATAGGCAGAGATTCTTTTTCAATGCCCTTGATTGTTGTATCGTTAAGATATTTGCCGCGCGAGGCGTTTTCGCTGTGATGTGTTCTGTCGCCTGCGGAACCGTAATTTTTAAGCGCGGTAAAATTCACGTCAGCGCTGCCTTCTTCAATCGTGAAATCTACAAGCATATTAAATGTCACCTTTGAAGAAACGGGCTTGTAATTATAAATAAAGCTGCTTATCCATTCACGCCCGTCTTTGAGGTTAAAGGTTTTGGGCAAATCAATATTTTGATAGGGTACATATTGCCTGCTGTCAAGAGTATGTATATTTATGCCCAGATAGTCCGACCACGCGCCCATACAGTCCCAATATTCATGATCCTGCGGAATATAGTAGCCGATAGAATTAATTGTTATAACAGCGTCCTCCGATACAAATTCTATATCGGGTTCAATGGCAAAATCTGTCCAATTATAAAAACAAAAAAACACTGAATAATTATCGGGTTTTAGATTTTCATTTTTCATCATATATGTAGGCGTCGGATTTTCGTCGCTTGATAAATCGGCTTCTGACAAATATTCCGGATTGTTGCAGTAAATAAATTGTCCGCCGCCGTATTTGTGAAATTCAATCGGTATATTTTCGGCTGATGCCGCTGCTCCTATGCATAAAACTGCCGACAGCGCGGCAATAACTTTTTTTATCATTGTAATTCTCCCTTCGGTTGCTGTTTATTTAGACGGACAACACAGGTATTTTGTTCCAGAGACTATAAAATGTTTTCCCATTTGAGCTTGTAATTCACAGGCAAATGCTTATACAAAAATCCCAGCACACGGTTTTTGGAAAGCGCGTCCGCTTTTTGCTCTTCTTTAGAATATTCGAGCAATTCAAATATATTCATCTCAATGTTGTCCATTTCCGTATGATTGCCTGTCGCATCAAGCATACTGCGCTTTTTTTCAAGATAATCACGCATTTTTTCTATATCCGCATTTGCGCTTTCAAAATCCTCTTTTTTAAGACTTTCTCCGATGTTGTCGTTAATTTTTATAAGCTCGGCTGATATATTATCAAGCTTGTTTGTGTAAAGAATACTGCCCGCGACCATTACGACGGCGATAATCGCTGAAATTATAACGCTTCTCATGTGTTCCGCTCCTTTTTTTGAATATACAGCTCATTTTCAGCGTCAAGCGACGCGATAAAGACCTGCTTCACACTTTTTATACCTTGTTTTTTCAGCTCCGATTTGAGCCATTCTTCAGATTTACCGCTGCGGTAAAGCTCTTCTTTGTTTATGCTGCCGTCAGAAATCAGAGTACACGGAAGTCCCTCATGGCGCGGATTTTTTATATTCATATCCTCAACCGTTACACCGCGCGCCTTATCCTTAGGTATTACGCTTAATTTTCCGCTTGTTTCTATAACCGCTACGGCAACATCGGATATATCATGACAGCTGTTAAGACGCAGCTCTTCCAATAAATCGTTTATATTAAACCGCTGACGGCGCAATTCACGCTCATTTATGCGTCCGTCATACACAACTATGCTTGGCTCGCCTGAAAGGAATTTACGCACTTTCTTGCTTTTAAGGCTGAGATACGAAATAAATACCTCGGCTATTATAAGCGTAAATACAGGGATTATTCCCGATAAAATCGGAATATCAATCGCCTGCATGGGGACGGAGGCGAGGTCGGAAATCATAATCGCGACAACAAGCTCCGACGGCTGTAATTCGCCGAGCTGACGCTTACCCATTACGCGCAGTGACGTTATGACAGTGCCGTATAATATGAGCGTCCGAATGACAAGAATGAGCACATAAATCCCTCCTTTTACACTTAATATCTGCTGAAATCCGTTTTTATATTCTGAAAATAAGGCATAAAAAATACACACCCGAGGGTGTGTATTTTTTGTTGCTTGAATTATTATTCTGTCGGAGTGTCAGTCTGAGCAGTTACTATTGTAGCTGCGTCAACCGCAACATCGCTGATTGTATCGTTAAATGTGTATTTAACGCCTGTATCAACATAATCCTTTGTATCGTCATATCTGAGCAAGTTGTTAGCAACTATAGCCGCCCAGCAGTTAGCCGCGTTGAAGGTTGAGTGAAGACCCTTATCGCCCTCGATAGCGCCTGAAGTAGCGTTCCAGGTTGCATTATTATAGTGACCTGCCACTCCGTTTGCTCCTACGATGATAAGCTTTCTTGCATCTTCTTCTAACGCTCCATATCTGCCATTCAAGAAGCCGTAGCTTTCCTTAGCTAAGTCGATAAGCGTTACATTGTCAAGCGATTCAGCCAATGTTCTTACGCTTGCTGAAAGAACAACATTCTCACTGTAGTCATGCCATGAAGCGTTCGGAGTTACAAAGAATAATTTAACGCTAAGCTCTTTACATTCATTTGCAACCT
>CAYUSE010000036.1:0-11762 GCA_964447095.1 uncultured Lachnospiraceae bacterium
ACAGATTTGCAAACGCATCTGCGGGCACATATCTTTGAAAGAGCGCCGAAAGAAGTACACCGATTAAAAACCATAATCCCGTAGCCTTTATATTTCTGCCGATATTTTTTAATAATCTAATAAATATATTCGGGTCGGTGTCGCGGCTCGCTCTTTTCGAAAACCCCTCAAAGTTAAAGAAATGCTTGTCCTTGAAACAAAACCGTACAAGCAATCCTGCCGCAACACCGCAAAGGAAGCAGGATATAAACCGAACACACAGGGCAAAATTGCCAAGAACCGCGCTGTATATTAAAAGCTGTGGATTTAGTAACACACTGCTCATCATAAACGCCGCAAGATAATCATCTCTCATACCCTTTTGTGAAAATGACGCGGCAATCGGTATTGTACCGTACATACAAAGCGGTGAAAGAATACCTATAAAACTAGCAGGGATAATTCCCAAAACACCGAGATGCCTATCCTGAATTGCCGTCATAAGCGAATGTATTTTTTGTTTTCCGAATACTGAAATAACGGAGCCTATCAGCATACCTAACGCCTAATAAGGAAGTATTTGTCTAAGCTGTATCTCAAAATAGTAACTTATGTAAATAAATTCACGCTGTATAATATCCCACATAATATTTTTCTCCTATATGCCTGTTTACCGCTGTTTCGCATATTTCATTTGTGTTTCGCCATAATGCTAATATTTAATCAATACTAATTAAATTATATTCACGGCTTCCCAAACCGATTTTTGCCGCGTGTTCAAGCATGTGAAGTCCGTTTCTTGACTCAATACGTTCTACAAGTGATTTTCCGTCCCCATCCTTTTGCTCATATACCAAATCAACACAGGCTTGGTTGAGCGCAACAGGGTCGGTTGATGCAAGTATTCCAATGTCGTGCATATCAGGCTCTGCCGGATTTCCGTTGCAGTCGCAGTCTATGGAAAGATTATTCATAACATTTACATAAACAACCTTTCCGTCAAGATAATTGCTTGCGGGCGGTTCGCCTTATGTTATTTTAAGCCAATTACGGCGAAACACCTTTTATAATGTCCTACTTATCTGCCAAACATTGTTTTTGCCGCTCTCATATTTTCAATAATTCCAACACCGAACGGACAGCGTTTCTCGCACGCGCCGCATTCTATACAATCGCTTGCGTGAGCTTTAAGCGCGGCGTAATGCTCGCGAACTGTTTCGGGTACTTCTCCCTGCGCTTTTGCAAGATTTAAAAATTTAGTTACTAACGCTATATCAATTCCCTTTATACAAGGCGCGCAATGTCCGCAGTACATACAATGCCCCTCCCAGCTGATCTGCGGAAAAGTTGCAAACACAGACGCGTAATCGCGTTCCTCGTCCGATGCGCACTCATAGTCTATTGTTGATTTCAGTTCCTCCAAAGAGCGCGCACCCGACATTATTGCTGAAACAGCGGGACGCGTCAATGCATAATGAATACACTGTGCCGCAGTCATAGCTTTTCCGGCAGGAGAATATTTTTCGCTCAGCAAATCGCCTCCGCCGAATACCTTCATTACTGTTATTCCAACGCCCAGACGCTGACACGTTTCATATAATTCCTCTCTTTTGGGGTCAAGATTAAAGAGCGGCTTTGAATAGCTTTTCTCCGCCCATAAGTCCTCGCAGTCCTCACTGCCGGGAAGAAGGTCATAGCACGGATTTACGCTGAACATCAGAACCTCAATATATCCGCTCTTTACAGCCTCCAATGCTACTATCGGATTATGACTGCTAAGTCCTATATGACGGATTTTGCCCTGAGCTTTAAGCTTCTTTGCGTAATCCATAATTCCGTTATTAACAATATTGCGCCATGTCTCGATAGAGTCAACATAGTGAATCATACCGATGTCTATGTAGTCTGTTCCGAGATTTTTAAGCATAGTTTCAAACGCTTCCTTAACCTCCCCGAGATTTCGTGTCGCTTTGTACTGTTCATCCTTCCACATTGTACATAGATGCGCTTGCAGAATAAAGTCTTTTCGTCTATCTTTTATGGCATTTCCAATCCTTCGGTGCATATCGGGATTGGGACTGTACAAATCCATACAGTTAATGCCGTGCTCAAAAGCAAGAGAAAACATTTCCTCCGTAAATTTATCATCGCGCTCGTTGAAGCCCTCGCATCCCAAGCCGATTTCGCTAACCTTAATGCCCGTTTTACCAAGCTCTCTGTAGTTCATAACAGTTACCTCCTCTTTTAGCCGACAACATTTTCAGACTTTGATGCGTCCGATCCGTGAACGGCAAAACCTTTTCCAAAATTTGCCCCTGTACATATTTTCTTTAAATCTCTTTCGCAGTTTCCGAGACCGCTGCCCTCGTGTGTCATTCCTCGCTTTCTTTTATATTACCTGTTATTGTATCATATAAAAGCTGTAATCGCAATACTTTATTCTTTTTTATAACAAACGGCGAAGATATTATTTAAATATCTCCGCCGTTTTACTGTCTTAATAGTGTCACCTTTACTGTGCCGTTTTTTTATTTTGAAAGGTTAGCCTTAAGCTTTGCAAGCTCATCAGCCATTTCCTTCGGAAGTCTGCTTCCAAACTGAGCAAAGTACTGTTCAATTCCTGTTTCGGGATTTTCAATATCCTTTATCCATTCAGCGTTATCGATTTCAAGCAATGCCTTCATATCGATATTTTCGTCCTCAAGACCTGTAATATCAATATCCTCGGGCTTAGGAACATATCCGATAGCTGTTTCAACAGCATCAACCTTATTTGCGCATCTGTCAAGTATCCATAAAAGAACACGCATGTTGTCGCCGAAGCCCGGCCACATGAAGTTGTCATTCTCATCGCGTCTGAACCAATTGACATGGAAAATTTTCGGCGCCTTATCGCCGAGCTTTTTGCCCATTTCCAGCCAGTGACCCCAATAATCAGCCATGTTATAGCCAACAAACGGCTTCATAGCCATCGGATCGCGTCTTACAACACCGACTGCGCCTGCAGCAGCGGCTGTTGTTTCTGATGCCATTGTAGCTCCTACGAATGTACCGTGCTGCCAATCTCTTGACTGATATACAAGCGGAGCGCACTTAGCGCGTCTGCCGCCAAAGATGATAGCTTCAACAGGAACACCCTGCGGATTCTCAAATTCTGAAGAAATGCATGGGCAGTTGATAGCCGGCGCAGTAAATCTTGAATTCGGATGAGCAAGCTTGTTACCGTCTGCTGTATATTCAACGCCGTTTACTTTAGCGCCTTTCCACTCTGTAGCATTAACAGGAGGATTTTTATCAAGACCTTCCCACCAAACAGTCATATCATCATTGTTTATAGCAACATTTGTGAAAATTGTATTTTTCTTTGTACTTTCAAGAGCATTGAAGTTAGTCTTAACGCTTGTACCCGGAGCAACTCCGAAGAAACCTGCCTCAGGATTGATAGCATAAAGTCTGCCGTCAGGACCGATGTTCAGCCATGAAATATCATCGCCGACTGTCCATACCTTATATCCCTGCTGTTTTAAATATGCCGGCGGAATAAGCATTGCAAGATTAGTCTTACCGCATGCTGACGGGAATGCGGCGCAGATATATTTAACTTCGCCCTGCGGATTTTCAAGACCAAGAATAAGCATGTGTTCTGCCATCCAGCCCTGATTTTTACCAAGGTATGAAGCAATTCTTAAAGCAAAGCACTTTTTACCCAAAAGCACGTTTCCGCCGTAAGCTGAGTTGATTGACCATATTGTGTTATCCTGCGGGAACTGAACGATGTATCTGTCGTCGGGATTTACGTCCTTCTTTGCGTGCAGACACTTGATAAATTCAGCTTCGGGGTCAGTGCCGAGCTGGTCAAGAACCTTCTGACCTACTCTTGTCATGATTGCCATGTTAAGTACAACATAGATACTGTCTGTAAGTTCAATACCAATCTTTGAGAACGGTGAACCGACAGGACCCATTGAATATGGGATAACATACATTGTTCTGCCCTTCATTGAACCTGTGTACAGAGCCTTTAGCTTTGCATACATTTCATCGGGAGCCATCCAGTTGTTGATAGGACCTGCTTCTTCCTTTGTAGGAGTACAGATAAATGTTCTGTCTTCTACACGAGCAACGTCGTTTTCAGCTGTTCTGTGATAGTAGCAGCCCGGAAGCTTTTCTTCGTTAAGCTTAATCATTTCGCCTGTTTTTACAGCTTCCGCTCTTAATTCTTCAAGCTGTGCTTCATCGCCTGTGATAAGCACAATTTTGTCCGGCTGACACATTGCAGCCATTTCGTCAAGCCAAGCTTGCGCTGTCTTGTTTTGTAGCATAATGTTTTCCTCCAATTGATTTTATTTACACTGTTAAAAAAATAACATTGTATTTCATAAAATTTCGACAAATATATTATAGCATAGTTTTGCCTGATTTGGAATATTTTATGTGAAAAAAATATATTTTCAGAACTTTATCCCGAAACACACGAAAATTCAATGCATATTATGATAAATATGCACAAAAATAGCATTATCTTTCCACAGGGATTGTAATTGTAACTTCCGTACCTTTGTTAAATTCACTGAGGATTTTTATCTTACCGTTAAAGCCTGATTCAAGCGCCTGCTTTGCAATCGCAAGTCCAAGTCCGGTGCCGCCTGTATCACGGGAACGAGCCTTATCGACACGATAAAATCTGTCAAAAATGTGAGGAAGCTTATCCTTTTGAATACCAATTCCGTTATCCTTTACCTTTATGCAAATATCCTTATAAACTTTACTTGAAAATACTTCGATTGTTCCGCCTTCTCCTGTATATTTTAAGGCATTGCTTATAATATTTATAATAACCCGCTCCAGACTGTCAGGGTCGCCTGAGATGGTCGGTGTTTCGTTTATCGGGGTATATCTAAGCGTTTGATTTTTCTTTTTTGCTGTCATGCCCATGCGGTCTACTATATTTTCGAGCATTTTACGCACATTTATTTCCTCCGGCGCTTTATAGAAGGTTTGATTTTCATCAAGCTCCGAAAGTGTCAGCAGGTCGCTTATTATACGAGCCATTCTATCCGATTCGGATGCAATAACATCGAGGAAGCGTACTTGCAACTCACGGTCAACGTCAGGGTTATCCGCCAGCGTTTCGGAATACGACTTAATGGTTGTTAGCGGAGTGCGGAGCTCGTGTGATACGTTTGCGACAAAGTCGCGGCGCGATTGTTCAAGCTTTTCCTGACGCGTGACATCATGTATTACGACAATAATTCCGCCGATTTTATTGTCGACACTAAAGGTGGCAAAGTTAAGACGAAGATATTGATTTTTCAGCTTAATTTCACGTTCCAAAGAACCTGACGGCTTCATGTAAAGCAAATCTCCGAGCGTGATATTTGCGTTGATTTCCTTGAAAAAACGGTCAAAACGCAAATCATCAAGATATTTGCGTCCGAGCAAACGCTTTGCTTCAAGGTTGAAGTGAATAAGCTTGCCGTTTAAATCAAAAGCAAGAATTCCGTCAGTCATATTTTGCAGAATAGTTTCAACTTTCGTTTTTTCGCTCATTGCGCGGTCTGTTGACTCCTGACGGGAATGCGCGAGATTTACGAGTGAGTTTGTAAGATTTCCGAATTCGTCCTTTACATTAGACATTTCAAGGGCGTTAAGATCACCGTCTGCAAGCTTTTTTGCCTTTACCGTAAGATTTTTCAGCGGAATTGATACAGCCGCGTATAGAATGTTTCCAAAAATAAATGATATGATTATTGATAAAATAATAGCGTACAAAAATATTATACTTATGGTTTTTGAAGTGGATTTTTGAATATCTTCCGTGTCCTTAATATAAACAATATACTTTACCATGCCGTCTGAGCCAAGAGGGAGCGCGTATTCAAGAGCAGGAGCGGTAAAGTTGTTTTGTAGTGTAACCTTTCCGTCTGAGGCAGCCTTTAGCGCAGAAGTTACGGTAAGCTTGTCGGCATTGTTTGACGAATATAGAACATTAGTGCCTGTTCCGTCGGTAATAGTATAAAACCTTGATGCACTTATTGCAAGAGGACCAAGATAATATTTTATAATCTCGTTTATTTTATTGACGTTTTCCTGTGTCATTTCTTCAATCAAAATAGAATTGTTATCAACAGGCTCAGGAAAGGTAACGGCATTTGCGGCGTTTTGCAAATCGTTTTTTACATCGCTGTTAAACACTGTATTTATAGTATTTGCAAACTCTTTATGATAATTATTTACGGTACCGGCAATAGAAAATGCCGCTGCAGCTATTTCTGCTATTATAACAAGCGAAGAAAACATTAAAATCATTTTCCACTTAATCGTTCTAAACATTCATTTCACATCCTTAATAATTAACCTCGAACATCGTTCGAGGTTAAAATAATTAATTTATTTATTGAAATAGTACCCAACTCCGCGCTTGGTTATAATATATTTCGGCATACTCGGATCATCCTCTATTTTCTCTCGCAGTCTTCTTACCGTAACATCGACGGTTCTGACATCGCCGTAATATTCATATCCCCAAACATTTTCAAGCAGCTTTTCTCTTGAAAAAATCTTGTCCGGCTGCATTGCTAAGAATTTTAGAAGCTCAAATTCGCGAAGGGTAATATCTATGACCTCTCCGTTTTTGGATACCTCATAACGCTCTACATTTATAGTAAGGTCGCCCGAAACTATTGTATCCTGCTCCTGAGGTTCGGGAGCGGCTGGTACATCATAGGCGCTTCTGCGCAGATTAGCTTTAATTCTCGCACTTAATTCGCGGTTTGAATATGGTTTTGTAATATAGTCGTCCGCGCCAAGTTCAAGACCTACAACCTTATCAACCTCATCCTCACGGGCAGTCAGCATAATAATCGGAACATTGGAATGCTCACGCACCTTTCTGCAAACCTCATATCCGTCAATTCCCGGAAGCATAACATCAAGCAGAATCAAATCGGGATTTTGACTGATAGCCATTTCAAGCCCCGTTATGCCGTCTAAAGCAGAAAGTGTATTGTATCCTTCATTATTTAGTTTGAAGGTCAATATATCGTTTATATTCTGATCGTCTTCTACAACAAGTATTGTTCTGTTCATGCGATTACATCCTTTCAAAAAATCATTTATACCCATACATTACATATTTTGCATTATACCATATATAGTGTATCAGAAATTTACAAATTCTGCAAGGGGTTTTAAGAAAAATTTAAAAAAACACTGTTTTTTTGTATAAATATTTGCTATTTTGATGAAAAATACGCAAATATTTTTATTTTATAATATAGACAAGCAGAGATTTTTGGTATATAATGATAAAAGCGGATAAAAATAGGTATAATTGAAAATTAAGGGGGCTTTGATACTGATGAAACAAGATTTACTCGGACTTAAAAACCTCAGCGCGAATGGGATTATGACAATTCTTAATTCCGCGAGGGACATGAAAAAGATTGTATTGCAGAATAATAAGAAAACCACGCATTTACAGGGAAAAACAGTCGTCAATCTTTTTTATGAAAACAGCACGAGAACAAGGCTCTCCTTTGAGCTTGCCGCAAAATATATGGGTGCGAATGCGGCGAATATAACCGCGAGCGGTTCGTCTGTTCAAAAGGGCGAAAGCCTTATAGACACCGCCGAAACCATAAATGCCATGGGTACGGATATTCTCGTAATGCGCCACAGTATGAGCGGAGCTCCGCATTTGATTGCGCCGCTTGTAGGGGCGTCTGTAATAAATGCCGGTGACGGAATGGACGAGCATCCGACACAGGCGCTGCTCGATATGCTTACAATACTTGAAAAAAAAGGAGGCTTTGATGGACTGAAAGTTGCGATTGTCGGCGATATTGCGCACAGCCGAGTTGTAAGAAGCAATATTTACGGACTGTCAAGGCTCGGCGCGGAGGTGAGTGTTGGCGGACCTTCAACGCTTATGCCTAAGGATATAGAAAAAATGGGCGTAAAAGCTTTTAACACTGTACATGAAGCTATTGTTGATGCTGACGTGGTAATGGGACTCCGCATTCAGCTTGAACGTCAGAAAAGCGGACTGTTCCCAAGCGTAAGAGAATACTACAGATTTTTCGGAATTGATGAAAAACGCTTAAAATTTGCAAAGCCTGATGCGCTTGTTATGCACCCCGGACCCGTAAACCGCGGAGTTGAATTTTCGTCTGCCGTAATTGACGGGGAGCAGAGTGTAATAAACGAACAGGTAACAAGCGGCGTTGCCGTAAGAATGGCGGTAATGGATATACTTGCCAATAACATTAAACTTGAAAGGGTGACGGATAAATGAAAATATTGATTAAAAACGGAAGAGTTATAGACCCTGCGAACAATATTGACGAGGTAACGGACATTTTTATAGATAAAGGCGTTATTTCGGAGGTCGGAAAGGACGAGGAGCTTGCGGGCGTAGAAATGGAAGTCATTGACGCATCGGGAAAGATAGTAGCTCCGGGACTTGTCGATATGCACTGTCATTTACGCGACCCCGGTCAGGAATACAAGGAAGATATTGAAACAGGCACAAGAAGCGCGGCTTACGGCGGAATTACATCTGTCGCGTGTATGCCCAATACCGACCCCGTAGTTGACAATGAGGCGGTTGTTACCTATATAAAGACAAAGGCGAAGGACACGGGATATGTAAATGTGTATCCGATAGGAGCGGTATCTAAGGGTTTAAAGGGCAAGGAGCTTGCAGAAATCGGCGCAATGAAATTTGCAGGAGCAGTTGCAATTTCCGACGACGGCAGACCTGTAGAAGATGCCGGTCTTATGCGGCGCGCGATGGAATACGCGGATATGTTTGATATGAAGGTAATATCGCACTGCGAGGATATTCCGCTTGCAAATGACGGATATATGAACGAGGGGGCGGCTGCAACTGAGATGGGACTGCGCGGAATAACGCGCGCGGCGGAAGAGGTTATGGTATCGCGCGACATTCTGATAGCCGAGGCGATAGGAACGCCCATTCATATCGCGCACGTAAGTACGCGAGGCTCTGTTGAACTTGTAAGACAGGCGAAAAAGCGCGGAGTGCGCGTCACATGCGAAACGTGTCCGCACTATTTCACTCTTACCGAGGATGCGGTAAGAGGATTTAACACAAATGCTAAGATGAATCCGCCGCTAAGAACCGACGACGACGTACAGGCAATTAAGGACGGCTTAAAGGACGGTACAATTGACTGTATTGTAACTGACCATGCTCCTCATCATATAGATGAAAAAAACTGTGAATTTGCAATGGCTAAAAACGGCATTGTCGGCTTTGAAACATCTCTCGGACTGGGGCTTCAATATCTTGTTAAAACAGGCGTGCTTACAATAAATGAGCTTATTGAAAAAATGGCGGTAAATCCGTCGCGGATTTTGGGAATAAGCAAGGGAACGCTTTCGGAGGGCAAAATTGCCGACATTATCATATTTGACCCCGAAAAGGAATGGACGGTCGATATAAACGAGCTTCATTCAAAGAGCAAAAATTCACCGTATGACGGATTTAAGCTTGTCGGAAAGCCCGAATATGTAATAGTAAACGGTGAAATAGTAATCAATCAAGGTATTTTGCTGTAATTTTTAGGGGATGATATTGTGAAATTGCTAAAAAATACAATGATGGCAGCTATTGCGGCGGCTGTCATGCTGATGACCGTTCCTGCGAATGCGGTGTATGATTACGAGCAGACTCAATTTGAAGGGACAGGCGAATGGAGTTACAGCGGCGGCATTTTGCGATGTACGCGTCAGATTGGAAATCCGCGCGATTATGGTCCGACAATAATTGCGTCATATAATCTGAATAAGCAAGATGCAGACAATGAAGAAAAAATCGCTCATGTAAATACTGAGAGGCCCGATGCGGATGAATGGAAGAAAAATTATAAAAAGCTCTTGTCTAATGGTGATGAATATATCGTTACAACCGAGGACGGAAAGCACGGTGTTGTATCGGCTAACGGCGCGGTTATAATTGCGCCTTCCGATAAGTATTCGGAAATCAGACGCTTTAACGCTAACAGAGCTATCGCAAAAACGGGCGGCGGTGAAAATTCGCATTATTATATAATTGACGGTCGTTTTAATATCGTATATGATTTTAAAGATTTTGAACCGAAATTTCAATATCCGTGGGACGGCTCGTCATTTACGGCGATTGACGGCGAGGCGGTTATTGCCGTAAAGAATAAAAATGACAGATACGCGCTGATAAATTCCGACGGAAAGATTTTAACCGAGTTTAGATATAAAAATATTGAGGTTGCTTCGGACTACATAGGAATTACCTATAATGAGGGCGATGTGTATAACTATGGATATTTATTCAGAAGCAACGGATATAAAGAATGTTTTAATCTTGAAGAATATTCATACAACCGCGGTTATGACGGCAATGTAATAGTAAAAAAAGATTACAGCAGTTATCTGGGAAATTACAAAGGGAAAATATTAAGCGACAAGTATGTGTCGATAGACTGTGCGGGCAACGGCAGATATATTGCAAAATACTGGAACAGCGGTTTGAGAGCACTGCTTGATAATAACGGAAATAAGATAAGCGCTGCTTATGATAAAATTGAGCATTACGGCAAAAAGTTTATCGTCTATCCCGACAGAGCGTATAATCGGAAAGGAATTATAGACTGTGACGGCAGTGTTATTGTTGAGCCGAAATATGAGGATATAAGCTATGACGATTTAGACGATGTAACATATTATTTTGCGTATTCAGCTTCTGCGGATAAAACCGATATGTACGGCGAAAGTGGAAAATATGTTATGAGTTTCCCGGGTGAGAGAAAGCGCATATATTCTGACAGTGGCTATTTTGCGGTGCAAAACGCCAGCGGAAAATATGGTTTTGTAAGCAGTGTAAGCGGTGAGTCTGTGATTGATTTTATTTATGATAATCTGTTTAGCAAGCATGAAACCTATAATTTAACTGATGACAGAACCGTATTCCGAGTCGAGCGCGGCAGCAAGGTATATATTATTGACGATTTCGGCAATGACTTGGAAGAAAAAGATATTATGACTTCTGATAAGGTATATGTGAATAACCATGTACAGTCGCAGCGCATTGAGAAAACAGGAACCGATGTTTCGCGGCTTGGCGGAGCGTCAGCTTTGGTGGATTTTGATAATAAGCGGTATGTCATACCGTACAGCGCGGGGCTTCAAATCAAGAATATCGGCTGCGGTGAATTTTCATATTGCAGGGATAACAGACAGATTGTTGTTGACAAAAACAATTCGTATATTGCGGAGTTTGGAGCTGACGAGGAAATTGCATATCTGGGAAATGATTATTATGTGAATAAAACCGAAAACGGCTGTATGGTTATCGACAGGAGTGGTGAACGCGTGCTGGCGGAATGCTATGACAAAATATACAATATAGATGAAAAAACGTTTATAGCGGTATCGGGATACAATGCGTATAAACTGACGCTTGGCAAAAAAATAACGAACGTCAATGAAATAAATAACTAAAAGTAAATTAAGGAGAAAAAATATGTCAGTAGATTTATTGGTAGAAAAAATTAAGGAAAAAAGTAATCCGTCCGTTGCGGGTCTTGACCCGAAGATTGACTATGTTCCGCAGTACATAAGGGAAAAAGCATATAAGGAATACGGCAAAAATCTGAAAGGCGCGTGCGAGGCTATCTGGGAATATAATAAAGGGCTTATAGACGCTCTTTACGATATAGTTCCTGCTGTAAAACCGCAGTCGGCATTTTATGAAATGTACGGACTGCACGGCGAGGAAATAC
>CAYUSE010000037.1:0-11489 GCA_964447095.1 uncultured Lachnospiraceae bacterium
TTCTTGCACCGCCGAAAGATATTGCGGAAGTACAAAACGCATATGAGATTTATGAAAATATGGATAAATTAAACCCATATGCAATAGATGACCTTTTAAAAGCGCATAGAATTATGGTAAAGGGATTAGTCAATGAAGCGGGTGAATTTCGTTCAAGACCTGTCGGAGTTGTTGACGGAAGTGGAAATGTACTTCACTTTGGAACTTTGCCGCAGTATGTGCCACAGCTTGTGGAGGAACTGCTTGAATGGACAGAAAAAAGCGACGTTCATATGCTTATAAAAAGCTGTGTGTTCCATTATGAGTTTGAACTTATTCATCCGTTTTCTGACGGTAACGGACGTATAGGCAGACTATGGCATACACTGCTTCTATCAAAGTGGAATTCACTGTTTGCATGGCTTCCGATAGAGTCAATAATACATAATAATCAGGCAAAATATTATGATGCTATCAATCTGTCAAACAGCAACGGTAATTCAACTGTATTTATAGAATTTATGCTGTCAGTAATAAAACAGGCATTGCAGGAAGCTGTAATTACTGACAATGTAAAAACGGAAATAAAAAGCAAGTCGGATGTGAGATGGAATATGATAAGCGATTTTTTGAAAACACACGATTATATTATGAACAGTGATGTTCAAAAGCTTTTAGGAGTTTCGTCGGCTACTGCGACAAGAATATTGACAGGTTTTATGAAAGAAAGCAAACTTAAACGAATACGAGTTGAAAGCCATTGGGGATATGTGAAAAAATGAAGATTATAATATCACCAGCAAAAAAGATGATGTATGAGGATGTTATTTCATCAAAACAAATGCCGTGTTTACTTAATAAAACTGACATTCTTATGCAATATCTTAAAGGGTTATCATACGACGAGCTGAAAAAACTGCTTGTATGCAATGATGACATTGCAACGTTGAATTTTAAACGTTATGCCGATATGGATTTATATAAGAACTTAACTCCTGCGATTTTATCGTATGACGGAATTCAGTATAAATACATGGCTCCGCAGGTGTTTGAGGACAGCTATTTTGATTATATAGAGAAGCATTTGCGTATCCTTTCAGGTTTTTACGGGGTGTTAAAGCCATTTGACGGGATAGTACCGTACAGACTTGAAATGCAGGCGAAGCTTAAAACTGATTTCTGTAAAAATCTATACGATTTTTGGGGCAAAGATATTTATAATGAGGTTAAAGATGATTTAATATTCAATCTTGCTTCCGAAGAATATGCGAAAACAGTGCGAAAATATGTTGAAAGTGATGTACGGTTTATAGATTGCATTTTTGGAGAGCTGATAGACGGAACGGTCAGGGAAAAGGGCGTATATGTCAAAATGGCGCGCGGAGAAATGGTAAGGTTTATGGCTGAAAATAATATACAGCATATTGATGATATAAAGAATTTTAACAGACTTGATTTTTCATACAATGAAAGCCTGTCTGAAGAAAATAAATTTGTATTTTTGAAAGGAGAAAATAATGTTAGAAGCAGGAACAAAAGCGCCTGAAATTGTTTTAAACGACAAAGAAGGGAATGAAGTTAAACTCAGTGATTTTAAAGGTCAAAGAGTAGTAGTGTATTTTTATCCGAGAGATAATACTCCCGGATGTACGCGTCAGGCATGCGCATTCAGAGATGAATTTACGGAATACAAAAAACTCGGAATTCAGGTAATAGGAATAAGCAAGGACAGCGAGGCGTCGCATCAACGATTTGCCGAGAAAAATGAGCTTCCGTTTGTTTTACTTGCAGACCCTGAATTAAAAGCAATAAAGGATTATGATGTATGGCAGGAAAAGAAGATGTACGGTAAAGTGTCAATGGGAGTTGTGCGCTCAACATATCTCATAGGCGAGGACGGCATGATTGAAAAAGTATGGAAAAAGGCGAAGCCTGATACCAATGCAAAGGAAATACTTGAATATATAAATAGTTAAATATGAGTCAAGAAAAAGCAGTTCACAATGAACTGCTTCTCTTGTATAGAACATTGACAATTCGGTACGAATATGATATATTTAATGCAGAGGTGATATAATGGAATACAGAACAGGAAAAGTTATTGTAAGCTCTGCCGGAGGAACAGCGGCATCAGGCTCAAAAACTTACAAAGTATCAATTCCGTCATTGTGGATAAAGGAAATGGGCATTGATGAAAACAAAAGAAATATTGAGCTTATGTTTGACGGAAACGGTATATATATTACGGCTGAAAAATCAATTGAGGAGTTTGTATCACAAAAAAAGACTATTGGACATCAGCTTAAAAAATTTAGCTTTTTTGGTGATAATGAGCTTTGCAGCATAATTTGTGCGGACTTCACAGATGAAACACTGAAAGTGCAAAATTACACTGATGATGTTGTTAAAACTGCTTTTGGAAATAATAAGCTTCCGACTTGGGAGGATTTTATGAATTTTTTGGAGGAGCGGTGTCTTCCCAAAGAACGAAGCGGTATAAGAGAATATCTCGAAGCGATTGGTGTTGCGGAGTATAATCCGTTAGAAATTATAAAAAAGACTAAAGGAAAAATGGCGGAGGACAAGCAATGGATAGATATAGAAGAGATATAAAACTTGTAACTGATGAGAAAATTGCAGAAACCTCATCAAAGGGAAATCAGGAAAAATGGTTTGATGTTGAAACCAATCAATGGTATAAGCTTGACCAATTCGGATATGAAGCACTGAGCGAAACTTTGATCTCACTATTGCTTGAAAAAAGTAATATTGAAAATGACACTCCGTTTACCTTTGTGCGGTATGAGCCTGTAAGAATTATAGTTCATAATCGCGAGCGGACAGGCTGTGTAAGCGATAATTTTTTGAAAGAGGGACAGTCGGTTATTACAATAAATCATCTTTTATCAAGAATTCTTGGCTATCCGCTTAAAGAAAAACTATTGTCACTTACAAGTGATAAAAAAAGAATGGCTTATCTTGCTGAAGCGACAAAGGATTGCACGGGACTCGATTATTTTGGAGAATATCTGACATTGCTTTTTGAAATAGATTCTTTATTTTTGAATGACGATAGACATCTTAATAATATTGCTGTGATAAAATCTGGCGATAAATATGATTATTGCCCGATTTTTGATAATGGAGCCGGCTTGTTTTCTGACACAAGACTTTCGCCAATGGATATAGAGCCGAAAGCGTTAATTTCGTCATTACAAGCAAGACCGTTTAATATGAGTTTCACCCGTCAGATGAATACAGCAAGGTCGTTATATGACAGACAACTTGCAATGCCCGTATTAAAGCGTAAGGATATAATGGAATACTTAATTCCCATTCTTGAATTTTATCCAGAGAGGGATAGGATGATTATTGCTGATAGGGTTGAGGAATGTATATGGACAAGACATAGGTTTTTTGAAATGTAATTTCTATAATTTTATAATGTAAAAATTAAATTTAAAACGAAATATTGATTTATTTGGTGAATTATGATATAATTAGTAAACACAAAGAATTGTATGATGGTTTAAAGATATAAAGAGCTATTGTATAGAATCATGTAAGTAAAGGTTGATTTTATGTATAAATATGTTGACTATTTAGAATCATATGGTCGTATAATGCAATTTAATAAAAATAAGTTGGAGCCAATACACAAATGGTATCCTTTTGTTGAGGGGTATTCAAAAGAATTTATTAATTCTATTATTTTAGAACAAAAAGAAAATGTATGTGTATGTCTAGAGCCTTTTTCTGGAAGTGGTACTACGGCATTGGAATTACAAAATTTGGGTATTCAGTGTTACTCTTTTGAAGTGAATCCCTTCATGTATCTTCTTTCAAAAGTCAAATTAGAAACAAATTATGATGCTAATAAAGCAATAGAATATTTTACAAATATAAAAAGAAGAAGGTGTCAATATAAAAAAATCATATTAAATGATGAGTTTTCAACATTATATCAAAATGAAAAATTGACCAAGTGGAACTATGATAATTTAGTTGGCATTGCTATTGAAAAATTAAAAAAAGCGATTAGTAAAATTGAAGATCCAATTTATAATGACTTGTTTATGATTGTATTAGCTTCTATATTATTGGAGGTAAGCAATTTATATCGAAATGGTAAATGTTTGTCTTATAAACCAAAATGGAAAGAGATCCATTTAACTGAAAAAGACGTATATAAAATATTTGATGATAGATTTAAAAATATTTTTCTTTCTGATATAGAACATGCAATTACAATTAGTAATATAAGCAATAAATCATATTTATATAATGAAGACTCTCGAATAGGAATTGATAGACATGTGAAAGATAATAGCGTTGATTTAGTTATTACGTCACCTCCATATTTGAATTCAAGAGATTATACAGATACATATATGTTAGAATTAAAGACTCTAGGATTTACAGAAAATTTAAAAGATATAACAAAAATAAGAGAAAAAACATTTAGATCGCATGTTCAGATAAAATGGAAGGATGATACTACAATTGACATTCCTAAATTAAATGAATTGTTAATTGAATTGTCTAATAAAGCTGAAGAGATAGAAATGTGGAATTCTTCTATAATTGATATGATAAGGCTTTATTTTGTTGACATATATGTATTATTTAAACAATTATCAAACAAACTAAAACAACGTGGTAAGATATACTTTAATGTATCGAATTCAGCGTATTTTAATACTTTGGTAGACACTATTGAAATTACATGTGATATTGCCGAAAAAGTAGGATTAAAAGTTGTTGAAATAAGAAAGGCAAGAATGTTAAAAACTAGCCCACAGCAAAGAGAGTATGTTAATAACTTATTAGAAGCGGTTATTGTGATTGAAAAAACAAAGGAGATATAAAAATGGCTTATGGTATTTTTTTGCCGGAACTTAAGCATATTAAAATTGAAAATTATTCATTATATAATAAAAATATTGAATATGATTTCATTGATGGGATTAATTTAATAATAGGTGGAAATGGGGTTGGAAAAACAACGTTTATAAATATAATCAAATATGCACTTATTGGACTGTATAAGAAAGATTTAATAGTAAGGAATTATCAAGGTGAAAAAAGATTGAGTCGTGGTACGTATAATAACTGTAACACGTATTTTCGCAATCGTACACAAAATATATCAACAGATCAAGATGCGGTAGTCATACTATATTTTAAATTAAATGGCTGTGAATTTGAAGTTACAAGAAGTTTGTTTAATACAATGATACTAAGTGCTAATTATACTGAAAATAATCATGTATTCCAAATTAAAGGTGAACAAATACGACAAGACCAATATGCAAAGTATGAAAATGATAGTGAAGAAGTGAAAAAAAAGTATTTACAATATAATTATGAACAAATAATTGCTGAAAAGGCTAATATGACAGATTTTAATGATTTTATCTTTTTTGTTAATCAGATTTTGCTTTTTGGAGAAGATAGATCAAATGTATTGTGGGATGTTGATACACAAAGTCGTTTACTTAGTAATTATTTAAATGACAAAAAACTTGAAAAAGAAAGAAAAGATTGTCAAGGTGAGAAAAAATATCAAGACAGTATTGCCAGGCATAAACAAGAAGAAATCAAAGCAGTTAGAAAAGTGTTGGACCAATTATCAAAAAACAAGAATGATAAAAATGGTAATAACGAAAAACAAATAACAGATTTGATGGTTTTGATAGAAGAAAACGAATCTTATTTACTTTCGGTAGATGACAAGTATAGGATGATACATGAAAAAGGTCAAAGTATATCTAAAAACATAGCGGATTTATCTATAGAAATTAATGAGTTAGAAAAAGAAAAAAATAAAATTGAGTCTGAAACATCTATTTTTTGGCCAGGCATAAACCCCCAATATACTACTTTTAAACGTCAAATGGAGAGTAATCATATTTGTCCAATGTGTAATTCGCAAATTGATATCAATATTATGGACGTTAAAGATGGCGAATGCTTTTTTTGCCACAAAAAAATAAAAAAAATCGATAATGAACAAATCACCTTAATTGAGAATAATTTAAAAATATTATTAAGCAAACGTCAAAATTATGAAATTCAATTATTAAATTATGAAAAGGAAATTAATGAGCTGGATAGAGAGGCAAGAACCCGAAGAATAAAATTATTTGAATTAAAAAATAAACTTAGGGATATAGAATCTATAACTACTAGTGGAATGGAGGAAGAAACCGCATATATAGCAATGATAGATAGAATTAATGAATTAAGTGCTGAAAAGGAAGAAGCGCAAAAAAAATGTGAGATATTAAGGAAACAAGAACTTGAGATTATGCAGTTAATAGAAAGCAATTTGGTGGAAAGTACAAGAAGTATTTCAGATATATTCAAACAATTTGCAGAAGCTTTTTTGCAATTGCCTTGTTATTTGTCTTTGGTTACAGACGAAAATAGCAAATTAAAAGTTTTTAGACCAGTCATTGATAAAAAAGCCAGAGTGGATGCTGAAGAATTATCAGAATCTCAAAGATTTTTTATAGATTATTCTTTCAGAATGAGCATTTTATCTTATTTTTATAATGGAGCATCATTTTATATATGCGAAACTCCTGACAGTAGTTTAGACTTATCATATGAAGAAAATGCTGCTAATACATTGTTAAAATATATAGAAAGACCAAATTCGTTAATAATCACATCTAATTTAAATAATAGTGTTTTTATTAAACATTTATTGGGAAAAACTAAAAAAGTTTCAATTTTAAATTTATTGAGATATGGAAAAGTATCACAAGTACAAACTAATCATAGAGCACTACAAGCTTTATCGAAAGAAATTGAGGAGATAGTTAATGAAAAATTATGATAATATTATGGTTATTAGTGCGGATGTATATTTGACAATTAATCATATGAATGATAAAGGGTGGAAAGAACTGAAACTTTCATCCATAAATAGAATCCTTTATTTAGCCGCTGTTTTTTATTCTTTTTTATATCAAGAAGAAAAAAATATATTCCAAGATAATTACAACTTTGTTGTTAATTTAAGTGGACCAGAAGACGTAAATATTGAAAAAGCATTAACAAATCTTTTGACTAATGCTGCCATAAACAAAAATAATAATGGCTATTATATACAGAATAATAATTATATAAAAAACTTTCAAAATTATGGTTTGTTTGAAAAGAAGTCGAAATGGATGGATGATATATCATATATTATTGGTATCTATGGAGAAGATAAAATTTATGACTTTGTTTTTAGAGATCCACAATATCAAAATAGTTTAAAAACTAATGACTTGCATACATTGAATTTGACAAGTGATAATGCAACGGTAGAATTTTTAAAACAATTCAAAAATGAATTTGAAAAACACATAAATAAAGATGAAAAATTGAATAACAGAAAATATTTGGAGCTATATTTCGAATATGTTTTTGGAAAAATACTGCGAGGTGACATATGATGGAATTCACGTATGAACAAGTCAGTAATATCTTAGCAACATCTAAAAATGAAGTGATGAATGATCAGCATTATCGATTGTTTTCCGAAAGGTATATTCAAAAAGTTTGGGAAAACAGAATTAATAAAAAGGTATATTTTTGTATTTATATATCGTTAAATGAATTCGGAAAGATTGATTTTTCTCAATTAGCAGATAATATAAACCTAATAAATAACGACATATTGGAAAACAATTTTATACAGATAGATGCAATTGGGAAAGTTATAAAAAAATATTATAAATATTTAAATGCTGAAGCAATGCAACAAGAATTGTGTGATATTTCTAAAGATCATTTTGCATTTTTTATAGGAGAAGATGGGGTAACATCTTATGCTAATGGGGCTGCATTAAATCATCCTAACATATTTTATTCTAGGGAAGAGCGCATAAGGTATTTAGAAAAGAAGGATATTTCTAAAATAGATGAGGTTATTCAAGAGTATAATAATGCATTTGTTTCTCAACAAGTCAATTATATGTGTTTCATGGCAGACAATGCAACATTAAGACAATTAGAAGATGGCGAACAGTATATTAAAAAAAATGTGTTAAAAAATAAGCCCGAGCATTACATGCGTGATCAGCTTAGACAATATTTAAATGATCATATGCAATATACTTTTACTATAGAACCAGAATTGGGACAAACTAAAAGAGAGTTAGATATTTATTTCGATGTAAAAGGTGAGCTCTATTTTATTGAAATTAAGTGGTTGGGAAGTTCCATTAATGATAAAGGGACCGGTATATCAACTACTTATGGAAGTAATAGGGCTAAAGAGGGAGTTACACAAAGTCTTGAATACATAGAAGAATTAATCAACACTGCGGAAGTTAGTTTGCGGGGTGGATACCTTGCAATATTTGATGCTAGAGATATTAAGGAAATAATTGATTTTGATAATTATTCATTTGTGAGTGATGATTTAAAAAAATATTTGCAAATTTTTAAGTTATTACCAATTATTAGTTTGGAAAAAAGACATGCCGCATAATTGATAAGCATACATAATAGGGTTTGTGTGATTAAAAAATAGGAATAGCAATTATTTAAATAATACAGATGATGGTGGAATAGAGGAATAAAAAACTTTTGTAACCATATTCCTCTATGATTCACCTGCTAGGGCACAAGTTAGCAAAAGAACCCTAAAAAATTTGAGTTATGAAGAGAGTATGAAAAACCAAATATTCCTCTATAGCTCAGTTGGCAGGGCGATTGATTGTTAACCATATATTTGGAAATAATAATATAATTTTATTTGTTTATTAATGTTATATTTATGATTGACATATTTTTAGAAATATAATATTAATAAACAGGTAACGAGTATATCTGTTTAAGCGTAGAAATATATTGGCGTGCCGGTAGGCGTTGATATATGGAGCTTTCAGGAAGGGTTTATGTAATGCAACCTCAAGCCGGCTAAGGTTTATACCAAAAGAAAATACATCGAAAATTGCTTCTTAAAACAGGAGCAATTTTTTGTATATAATTTTAGAGACGCTTGAGAAATCAAGCGTTATTTTTATGCAAAAATAGGGAGTGATGTGTATGAGAATATTTGATGACTATATATTACAAAAGTGTAGGAGTGGTTAGTTGCTTATTTACAAACAAAGCAGTATAATGATTATTCTGCATAATTAAAACAAGAATGGGAGGACAATATTATGAAAAGAGTTTACTGTTTATACAGAGTATCAACGAAACAACAAGTTGACAAGCACAAGGATGATATACCTATGCAAAAATTAGCCTGTCATAATTTTGCACAGCAAAACGGTTGGCTCATAATGAAAGAGTTTTATGAAAAGGGGGTTTCTGGTTTTAAAGTGTCGGCAAATGACAGAGATGCTATTCAAGAACTGAGAGAAGCAGCGGTTAATCAGGAGTTTGACATTCTTCTTGTGTATATGTTTGACCGCCTGGGAAGGCGCGATGATGAGACTCCGTTTGTTGTGGAATGGTTTGCCAATCAAGGTATAGAAATATGGAGTGTGCAGGAAGGACAGCAGAAATTTGAAAATCATACAGACAAGCTTCTAAATTACATACGCTACTGGCAAGCCAACGGTGAAAGCATAAAAACATCAATGCGTTTGAAAACGCGAATGGCGCAGCTGACCATGGAAGGCGTTTATCATGGAGGTGTCGCTCCGTTGGGATATCGCGCTGTCTATAAAGGGCGAGTCAATAAAAAAGGTCAGCCTGTCAGAGATTTGGAAATTGTACCGGAGGAAGCTGAATATGTTAAGATGATATTTGATAAAACGGTTAATGAGGGCTATGGTTCTCATCGAATGGCTGAGTATCTTAATCAATCGGGAATCAAAACTCATAATGGCGCAAAATTTCAAGCCAACTCGGTAAATCGCATATTAAAAAATCGGTTATACTGTGGGTATTATGTATCTAAAGATGCGGTATCGCCCAAACAAGAAAATCTTGCTATAATAGATGAGGACATATTTGAACAGGTGCAGAAAATATTAAAATTTAGAAGAGACAGGCAAGAAGGGAAAATGGTAATTGCAGATGCAACTAAAGAAAAAGTTTTATTATATGAAAATATTTATTGCGCTCACTGCGGATGTCATTTGGTAGCAACAGAGGGTTCAGACAAATATATTTGTAAGGACGGAACCAAGCGTGACAGAAGATATTTGAGATACATATGTTATCATAGCTCACGCAAGCTGAATGACTGCGATGGGCAGACAATTTACAGCGCTTTGAAAGTTGATGCTATGGTGCTTGATATTGTGGGGCGGTATTTGCACAAAATAGTAGGAGATAATAAAGATGAGGTGGTTGAACGAAAATATAAGCAAGAAATAAAGGAGGCAACAAAGACATACAAAAAACTTATGGGTAAAAAGGAGAAGTATCAAAAGCAATTAAATGAGTTGTTTTTGGAAGTCGGGAAATGCGTAAGTGGGGAAAGCGAGTTTACTGTGGATGTCATATCTTCGTCCATTGATACGGCGAGGACAGAGCTTGACGCGATCAATGAAAGGCTTTCATCATATGAAGAACTATTAAACAATAAACATAAATTGCTTGATAAGCTGAGAGATAATTGCAGTCGGTTGATGAAATGGAAAGAAGAATTTGATAAAGATACTTTTGAGCAACATAAGGATATTGTAAACCAATTGATAAAAATGGTCAAAGTCGGAAGGGGATATAATATTGAGATTGAATTCCATGAGGACTATAAACCGTTTATAATGGATTAAAAAATAATGAATTATGCAGAAACACAAAATGACATTCCTGATTTGGAATGTCATTTTTATGAAGTAAAAATTTTAATAGTAAAAGGAGTAACTGAATCATGAGAAGAATTTATTGTTTATACAGAGGCATAGATGGAGCAGATATTCAAAGACAGCAGGAAGAGTGCAGAAAATATGCAAATGAACATGGTTGGTTCATTTTTAAGGAGTTTTGTGAGTTTGTAGGTAATGCGAGAGATAATACCGACGCTCTGATTGATTTGGATAATGCGGCGCAAAAAAGCAAATTTGATATTTTATTGGTAGCTGAATATCAAAATATAGGAAGAATAGAGGAAGAAACTCCTATAGCGGTGTTTTGTCTTGAAAAAAATGGTGTTGAGGTTATCAGTGCAAAATCTGAGAGTAAAGGCTTTATCGAACAAGGCAGACTTATGTATGAAAACTATCAAATTGGAACAAGCCTAACGGTATTATAAGGCAGTGGACAACATAATGTAAAATGGAGGTGTTTACAGTGAAAACAAATATTGACGCTATAATTACGATAAGAAACATTTTCAAAACGGAAGATATTGATATACGGAAAAAAGAATTCAACAAAAGATATGAAAATTTTATCAATGTGGCGGTGTCCATAACTTGCGAGGCAAGTTATAGCGAGCAAGCCAAAGGCTTGTGTTAGCGTAGGAGGGACAAGAGATTGAATTTAGGACTTTTGTATGATATAATATCAATACATACAAAAGCGGTTTTATTACTTTTTAATAA
>CAYUSE010000038.1:0-11484 GCA_964447095.1 uncultured Lachnospiraceae bacterium
AGAGGAGAAAAGAGAACTTCAGGAACTTGTTGATTTTCTGAAAAATCCGCAGAAATTTATAAAATTAGGCGCGCGTATTCCGAAAGGTGTAATGCTTGTAGGCTCTCCGGGAACGGGTAAAACCCTGCTTGCAAAGGCTGTAGCCGGAGAAGCTGGCGTACCGTTTTTTTCTATAAGCGGTTCGGATTTTGTAGAGCTGTATGTCGGTGTCGGCGCGTCAAGGGTGCGCGATCTATTTGAGCAGGCAAAAAAGAACGTGCCATGTATTATATTTATTGACGAAATTGACGCAGTCGGCAGAAAACGCGGAGCAGGAGTCGGAGGCGGACATGACGAGCGCGAGCAAACGCTTAACCAGCTTCTTGTGGAAATGGACGGTTTTGGTGAAAATACCGGAATAATTATAATTGCCGCAACAAATCGTCCCGATATCCTCGACCCTGCGCTTTTAAGACCCGGCAGATTTGACAGGCAGGTTGTAGTTGATTTGCCGGATGTTAAGGGCAGGGAAGAAATATTAAAAGTGCATTCGGATAAGAAACCGCTTGCCGACGATGTGGATTTATCAAAAATTGCCAAGGCAACTTCGGGTTGTTCAGGCGCGTATTTGGAAAACATAATGAATGAAGCGGCAATTTTCGCGGCGCGCAGAAATCATGAAAAAATCACAAATCAGGATATTGAAGATGCGAATTTAAAGGTTATGATGGGCACGGAAAAGCGTTCAAAGGTGATTACCGATAATGAAAAGCGTTTGACAGCGTATCATGAGGCAGGACACGCGATTATGGCAAAGGTTGTTGACAGCGACACTCCGATACACAAGGTTACAATTATTCCGCGCGGTGCGGCAGGCGGATTTACGATGTATCTTCCCGAGGATAAGATGTATCACAGCAAAAATGAAATGCTTGATATGATTGTAATAGCTCTTGGAGGACGCGTAGCAGAACAGCTTACGTTTGACGATATAAGCACGGGCGCGTCGTCAGATTTGGAAAGAGCAACTTCAATCGCCCGTCAGATGGTGACGAAATTCGGAATGTCAGAAACTATAGGGCCTGTTTGCTATGATGAAGGCGGAGAAGTCTTTATTGGACGTGATTTCGGGCATGCAAAATCATATTCGGAGCGTGTTGCTTCAGATATTGATGAAGAAATAAAGCATATTGTGACAACTCAGTATGAGCGCACAGAAAAGCTGTTAAAGGAGCATAGCGCGGCACTTAAAGCCGTAGCGGAAAAGCTTCTTGAAAAGGAAACGATTGACGGTGAGGAATTTGAAGAATGCTTTGCCGTTTCACGGAAAGGAGGAAATGAAAATGCAGGTAACTAAGGATACTTTGATAGGTGAGGCTTTGCAGATGAGCATGGATATAGCTCCGATATTGATGGGGATTGGAATGCACTGCTTGGGCTGTCCCTCTTCACAGGGAGAAACGCTTGCTGAAGCGAGCATGGTTCACGGCATAGACCCCGACGAATTGGTAGCAAAAATCAACGCTGTATTAGCGGATAAGTAAAAAATCAAAAAGCTCTGCCTAAAAATCAGGCAGAGCTTTTTTGTATTATGATATTGTAATATTATGTTTGAAAAATGTTAATTGTTGGTATATAATATTAGATGGATATAGAATGATAATACAAAAGAAGTGGAGGGTTGATTATATGAAGATTAAAAATATATTCAATTTGTTGTTAATATTTACCTTATTGTTTATTTGCAGATATTCTGTTTACGCTTGTTCTTGTGATACAGATAGTAATTTGATCAATGAACTTTATACAAAATTGTTACAAAGCAAAATAGATATACCCTTTGATGAAGTTTCTAATTTGTCATTATTCAGTGTGCCAAGTTGGAACGGTTAAGCCGACAGCATCGCCAAGCCCAACACCTACGGCGTCACCCACGGCTAAGCCAACAGTTTCGCCAAGTCCGACACCTACGGTTGAACCAACAGCGTCGCCAAGTCCAACACCGACGGTTGAGACAACAGACAGGGTAGAATTTGAGCGTTGGGAGGACAGCGCAATTTTGGCAAAAATAATATTTGAAAAGACAGCGCCGCCCAAGAGCGAGGATTTAGTCCTATATATCGCATATTACAGGGACAACAGGCTTATCAAGCTTGAAATACCGACAATTACGGAAATGACGGCAATGTTTAAAATTGATGAAGCATCACAGGATTGCGAGATTAGGGCATTTGTATGGGATAAGAATATGATACCGCTTACGGAAGTACAAAAATGAATAAATAGAACTTGTAAAAATAAAAGTTTTGCAAAAAAAACAGTTGAATTTTTTATTTGACGTATAGAAATAAATGGTGTATAATAGTCATAACTAATATGTCCTTACGGGCGGAACGGAGCTTATCATGATAAAGGATATTCAAGAACAGATTTTAAAATTAAAAAAAGAAAAGGATATTTGCATTCTCGCGCACAGCTATCAGGCGCACGAGATACTTGAAATTGCTGATTTTACGGGCGACAGTTACGCACTCAGCGTGAAGGCGTCAAAGGTTCCGCAAAAGACTGTTATAATGTGCGGAGTGCGCTTTATGGCGGAAACGGTCAAAATTCTGTCTCCTGATAAAAAAGTAATATTGGCACATCCCGAAGCGGGCTGCGCAATGGCTGATATGATGGATAAGGAGCTTATTTCACAAGTAAAGCCAATGTATCCCGATTATACAGTTGTCGCCTATGTGAATACAACAGCTGAATTAAAAACAATATGCGACGTTTGCGTTACATCATCATCTGCGGTTAAAATTGTAAAAAATATAGAAAATAAAAATATATTGTTTATCCCTGATTGTAATCTTGGCGCCTATGTTGCTGAACAGCTTCCTGAAAAGAATATAAAGCTGTTAAACGGCGGCTGTCCTGTTCATGCCGCCGTAAACGTAAGCGATGCGGAAAATGCGAGAAAGGCACATCCAAAGGCAAAGCTTCTTGTTCACCCCGAATGTGTTCCCGAGGTTGTAAAGCTCGCTGATTTTGTCGGCTCGACCTCGGAAATTATGGATTATGCAAGAAATTCCTCCGACAAGGAATTTATAATCGGAACAGAGCAGAGTATAGCGGAGCATTTGCAGTATGAATGCCCCGATAAGAAATTCTATTATCTCTCAACGGGACTTATCTGCAAAAACATGAAGCTGACCACGCTTATGGACGTATATAATTGCGTAAACGGCGAAGGCGGCGAGGAAATCCTGCTCGATGCTGAAACTATTCGTGACGCAAAAAAATGCATTGATGAAATGATTAGGCTAAACAAATAAAAAAGAAAACAACAGAGCCACCGAATTGCTTCGGTGGCTCTGTTATATATGAACGTAACATTGCATTACAAACAATGTTATATATATTATACACTATGATTTTAGAATTTTCAATAGTTTTTTGTTAAAATTCTAAAAAAACACGTTTTTTTGAACAAAAAATCTTTAATTTGAAGATATGTCATTGAAGTACGAAATGTATTTTACAATGTCATGCTCGTTAAAGAGATATTCGTATAAATCGATAAAATAATCGTCTGTCATGCTGGCGATAAAATCCGTGACAATTTGATTTGCCTCGGTTTTTTCATAGCCCGAATACGGATTAAATCTGTTGGCGCGGTTTACGAAGTCGATATGGTGCTTGTATATTACCGACTGAGTGTTATTTTTTACCACATCATCAAGCAGGCGGTTGTATATTTTTTTAAACATTGGTTTTATGATATTCTCATATTTTTCCGAAAGCTCATGATTTTGGTAAATGTATCGGAAATTATCTCGCTTGCCTTGACTAAGCGCAGAAAAATGCTCGTTGTCAAGCATAATATAATCCTTGCCGTAGCTGTTTTCCACAATATTTACAATCAGGTTGTTTATAATCGCCGCATTATGCTTGCCGATAGGGCTTTCCTCAAAAATATCCTCGCTTGCAATAATATTTGTTTTAACCGCGTCCTGCCTGTCTTTGCCGACATAAGCAATCATATCGCTTACCCTGACAACACAGCCTTCTAAGGTGGACGGGATAAGCTCCTTTATTGCGTTTTTATCCGTATAGCAGTTTTCAACCTTTTCATCAAATTCATCAAAGCCCGATAATGTTGACGGGCGGTATTCCTTGCATTCAAATTCACCGTTGTGACAAAGTATTCCGTCAAGTGTCTGCAAACTGATATTCAAGTGAAAAATACCGTCAAGTACGCGGACACTGTGGACATTATGATTAAAATATCTTCCCGTATTTTCAAAATACAAGTCGTTTAAAAACCGTTCTCCTGCATGACCGAACGGGGTATGACCAATATCGTGACCTAGAGCTATAGCCTCAATTAAATCAAGGTCAAGATTTAACATTCTGCCAATATTTCTTGCAATACGTGATACAAGCTGAACATGAAAAGCGCGGTGCGAAATATCGTCATTTTTATAAAAGGAAAACACCTGCGTTTTATCGGCATAGCGGTTATAATACGGACTGTGCATAATTTTTTCGACATCCCTTACAAATTCGGGACGCCATACAGATTCAATGTCGTGATTGCTTCTCCGTCTTATAGCCCTTGCCTTAAGAGCCTTTTCGGGATGTTCCTCAATAATCCGCTTTTGCAAGCCGCTGCTTAATTTTTCGTAAATTATTCTGTCACTCATAATTAAATAAAGCCTTTCTTAAAGTATCATACATATTGTATCATATCGGACAAGGCTTGTGCATAACAATCAAATATGAAAAATAAACAAAATTTTACTTGAAAATTATACATATTATCCAAAATGACGAAATATTAAAAAGATTGCTGACAAAATGAAACCTATGTGGTATAATGATAAATGTATAAAAAGGCTTATAAAGGTTTACATAACAAGGAGAGATATAAGATGAAGAAAATATTGGCAGGTATAATTGCCTCATGCATAACATTGTGTTCGGCGTCTGCTGTATTTGCAGTAAATGACACAAGCACATACACGGATAAAGGAAGTTTGTCAGTAAAGGGAGATAGAGTTACAAAAACCGATAAAAGCTATTCGGGTATCGGTGAAGTCGATTTCTCAAATTTGATTACGTGGACTTCAATATCGTCAAAAAGCGCGCTTGAAAAAACAGCTGCGATTACAAGCATGGCAGGACGCGTTGAAGAGGGAAGAATTCACCCGTATATTCCGGCAGAATTGACGATGATTATCAGAATCCCCGCGAACTCGACAAAGTCAAAGCAAAGTACATATAAGGCGGTGAATGCCTATTCCTCGTCGGAAATATCAAATAATGTTTCGTCAGAGGACGGCTCAATGTCGCCGTTTGAATATTTTAATCTGACAATCTCAAGCAACGGTGAGGAGATTTTTACAGCTGACGGCATTCCATCTGATACCACGGAAATAGAAATACCGCTTGGTATTTTTAATACTAAGTCCGATAAGGCGGATAATTCTGTGAATTATTCAGACAGCAGGGAATATACCATAAGCGTTCAAACTAAGGCTGATACTGTAAAGAGTGATGTTAAAAATTATTCCGCGCCGTCAAATTGGACGTGGATTGCGGAAGCGGAACAGCTTCCCGAGCTTGTAAGCGAGGCATCAAATACACGAGCGACACAGAAGCCTTCGGACAGCAGCATAAGAGCGACTGAAAAGCCTTCAAAAACAGACGCGCCTGCGGAAATGAAGCAGACGGACTATAAATTAAAGGCAGGCAGATACGAGGTAGGCAAGGATATTGCGCCGGGCAAATATTATGTTGTCGGCAAGGGAATACTTGAAACTTATGATGAAGACGGCACTATGAACGGCAGGCTGGATTTGTCAGCGGCTACAAGCGCAAACGGATATTATGCAATGACTATGCGTGACGGTGAAACTGTTGCGATTTCTGAGGGTACGGATTTATATGTTAATGCACCAAGCATAGCTGTAAGCGAAAGAGCTACGGCTCGTCCGAGAGCAACAGCAAGACCGAGGGCTTCATCGGCGCCGAGACCGTCATCGACACCAAAGGTTTCGTCAACGCCTAAAGCTACATCGACACCTAAGGTCACATCTACGCCAAAAGCAACAGCAACTCCAAAGGCTACTGCAAAGCCGAAAACTAACCCGAAAACAGGCGATAATGCGCCTATCGCGCTGATGTCACTTATAGGTTTAGCGGCAATTTGCGCTATAGTGGTAATTCAGTTGAGAAAGAAAAAAGGAAATTAAAAGATAAAGCGTCCTATTGAGGACGCTTTATTTACAGACAATGCTATGAAAAAGAGAACAGGTATAATAATTCAAATTATATGTCTTGCGGTTGTTGTTTTCTGCGGGGTGTATCTTGGTAAATATTTTTACGAGAATAAAAAGGCTCAGAATGATATAAACGAGCTTCGTGAGGCTGTGGAGAACAGCGCTGATAAGTCGGAGGAAGAGCGAGAACCAAATGGTATGCTCATGTCATATTTTGATTTGTACAGTCAAAATAACGAGTTTACGGGCTGGCTTAAAATTCCTGATACGAAAATCGATTACCCCGTTATGCTTGCTGATAATAACGAGGAATATCTGCATAAAAATTTTGAAAAGAAATATCAGTCAAGCGGTCTGCCGTTTATGGATTATCAGTGTAATCCCGATAAACCGAGCGACAATATTATAATCTATGCCCACAATATGAAGGACGGCAGTATGTTTGCGTCACTTCTCAAATACGACAGCGAGGATTTTTACAAGGCGCATTCGACGATTTCGTTCGACACGCTTTATAAACGCGGGACGTATGAAATAATGTATGCTTTTCGCTCCAAAGTAGGTGCTAAAAATGAATTTCGATATTATGATTTCATAAATTTCGGCAGTGAGGAGGAATTTGACGGATTTATAGAAAGCGCAAATAAGCTTTCATATTATAATACAGGAAAAACCGCAGAGTACGGAGATAAGCTGCTGACACTATCCACCTGCTCGTATAATTCAAAGGACGAGCGGTTTGTTATAATCGCGAAAAAAATAAAATAACAGAACCGCGGCTTTAAACGCTTTGCGGTTCTGTTATTTTGCTGTTGTCTTTACCGTTAGTTTTTTGATTTTTGTGTTTTTTCTTATGCTTTTTGCAGGGCAGATGGCATCCGGGATAGAGATGCCCGACTTCGATTTCAAAGCACTCCTCAATCTCTTCAAGACTAAGCAGACTGTAATCGTCAATTATTCTTAAAAGCGCGGCTGCGCAGGCGTACGCGTCGTCATACGCGTGATGATGCGAAAATTTAATGCCGAGCGCGTCGCAAAGCTTGTTGAGCTTGTGGCTTTCAAGCTCTGGATAGGCAAGCTGTGACAGCTTAACCGTGCAGATATAGTCAAAAGTCGGATAGGGAATACCGTAATAGTCAAGCGTCTGGCACATTGCGCCGACGTCAAAGCTTGCGTTATGCGCCACAACCGTTTTTCCCTCAAGATACGGCTTGATTTCGTCCCAATACATATCAAATGTTGGTTTATCTTTAACCATATCAGGTGTAATTCCGTGTATTTTTATATTGTATTTGTTAAATTCAAAAGGAACGGGACGTATAAAAATTTCCTTGCGTTCCGTTATTTTACTGTTTTCCACCACGCATATACCCATACTGCACAGACTTGTAAACTTCGATGTGGCGGTTTCAAAATCTATAGCTACAAAATCCATTGTAATCCCCCTTAAGACACAATTATACTACCTTTTAGGGCTGTTGTCAAATAAGATTTGACATTTTTTACACTATGCCTTATAATAATCACAAGGAGTGATGAGCATGAAAATAGGAATTATAGGCGCGCTAAATCAGGAAATAGAAGCGTTAAGAGATATTATAGACGGTGTGAAAACCGAAAAAATAAGCTCGGTTGATTTTTACTCGGGAAAAATATCGGGAACTGACGTAATTGTCGCCGCGGCGGGCGTCGGAAAGGTAAACGCCGCCGTTACGGCGCAGACAATGATATTAAAATATGCGCCCGACTTAATAATAAATGTCGGCGCGGCAGGCGGATTGTCGCCGAAACTCGGAATAGGCAATATAGCAATTGCAGAGTCCGTTGCCGAGCATGATATGGATACAACGGCGATAGGCGACCCTAAGGGGCTCATATCGGGACTTGACACAGTGTTTATTGACTGCGATAAGAAAATTATTGATTTAATGGATAATGCGGCGAAGAAAACAGGCTTGGCGGTTGAACGCGGAGTAATCGCCTCGGGAGACCAATTTATATGTACAAATGAGGAACGGAACAGGATAATAAAGGAGTTTTGCGCAATTGCGGCTGAAATGGAGGGCGCAAGCATAGGGCATGTGTGCGCAATGAACGGCGTTCCGTTTGGGGTGCTTCGGGCAATTTCCGACGGAGCAAACAGCGACAGCGTTATGGACTATCCGACATTTGCGGAAATGGCTGCTAAAAACAGTACACTGATAATTAAATATATGCTGGAGGAATTAAGAAATGAAAAAAATTAAAAGCTTCAGCGTAGACCATAGAAAGCTGAATGAGGGCGTGTATATTTCACGCATTGACGGCGATATTGTGACTTATGATATGCGCTTTTGCAAGCCGAATACCGGCATAATTTTATTGAACAGTGAAATTCATACAACGGAGCATCTGTTCGCAACTTTCACGAGAAATTCAGAAATTTCGGGTGATGTAATATATTTTGGTCCTATGGGATGTCAGACGGGTTTTTATTTCCTTGTACGCGATACTGTATCGCCTGACAAAGTGCTGTTTATAATAAAGGACATTTTGCAAAAAATTCTTGATTACGAAGGTAAGGTTTTCGGCGCGAGCGAAATAGAATGCGGCAATTACCGTAATCTTGAGCTTTCCGCCGCAAAACGCGTTTGCGGCGAATATCTTGACAAAATAAAGGGTTTAACAAAAATAATTGATTATGATGAAATTTAATGCAACCTTTTGAGGTGCTTGACGGTATTATTAGTAGGAGAATAAATACGAGGAGGAAATACTATGAAAAAACTATTATCAATTATTTTATCTCTTGCAATGCTGCTGCCGTGTATGACGGCTACGGCGAAAACCGACGATATTAAGGTCATGCTTGACGGTAAGCAGGTGCAATTTGACGTTGCGCCGATAATCGAAAATGACCGTGTACTTGTACCGCTTCGGGCAATTTCGGAAGCGCTTAACTGTAACGTAGAGTGGGACGGAAAAACGCATACCGTTACAATAACCTCGTCTGCCAAAACTACACCAATATCGACAGAGCAAACCTTTGAAGAAAAGCTTTTGTCCAAAATGCCGCAGGATAAAAATTACATGGTATCGCCGTTTTCGCTTAAAATGGCGCTTGCAATGGCGGCAAACGGCGCGGATGGCGAAACTCAGTCGGAAATTCTCAAAGCTCTTGACATAGACGATTTGTACGCATACAATGCTCAGTCAAAAGTGCTTCTTGGAACTATTGCGGAAAATGCAGGACAAGAGGGTATGCCCGTATTTGAAATTGCTAATTCAATCTGGCTCAAAGAGGATTATAATAACGGGCAATTTAAAAATGTGAAATTTAACGGCGATTTTAAAAACATTATTGCTGAGAAATTCGGTGGAACGAGCGATGTTGTAAATAATGACAACAAGCTTAAAAAAATAAACGGCTGGGTTAAGGAAAAAACGCATGATAAAATTGACAGTATAATCGAAGCCGACAGTGACTTTATTGCGGCTCTGATTAACGCCGTTTATATGAAAGCACAGTGGCAAAATCAGTTCAGTGAGAGCGCTACATACAAAGAGCCGTTTACCGACAGAAACGGCGATAAAACCGACATTGACTTTATGCACGAAACCGCATACTACAGCTATTACGGTGACGAAACCGTACAGCTTATTGAAATACCGTATAAAGGCAATCTGAGTATGTATATAGTGCTTGGCGACAACTCGCGTTTCTATGAGATGAAGCAGAAAACCGAAAGCAAACGCGTCGCGCTTTCTATGCCGAAGTTTAAAATAGAGAGTACATTTGACAATATGGGCGATATTGTAAAGAATATGGGCATAAATCTTGCTTTCAGCCCGACGAGAGCGCAATTCCCGAAAATGCTGACGCCTGCTCCCGAATGTTTGTGGATAGACGATATAATCCAGAAAACTTACATAGATGTTGACGAAAACGGTACGGAAGCCGCCGCCGTTACGGCGATTATGATGAAGGCAACATCGGTAATGCAGGAGCCCGAACCGATTGAATTTAAGGCTGATAAACCCTTTACATATTTTATATGCGACGATAACGGCAATACATATTTTATGGGAGAATACGCATTTGCAAAATAAAAAAAACGGCGAAAGCCGTTTTTTTATTCCTGTTTTTCAAGTGCTTTTGGTGTTACATACACCGTATTATACCGGTCGTAAATCACCATACCGGGTTTTGCGCCGTTAGGCTTTTTCACATTTTTAATCTGCGTATAGTCAACGGGAACCTGAGATGAGTTCCGTGCTTTTGAATAATACGCTGCAAGCGCTGCCGCCTCCTTCATTGTGCGTTCAGGGATATTTTTATCAATACCTAACTTTATAACAGTATGCGAGCCGTGAATATTCTTCGTATGAAACCAAATATCCGAGGAATTGGCAAGCTTTAGCGTCAGATAATCATTTTGCGTATTGTTCTTTCCGACATAAATATCAAATCCGTCAGATGATATAAAATGCATTGGTTTAGGCGTTGATTGTTTCTGCCTTTTCGGGTTAATTTTACGGTTCAAATAACCCTCACTTATAAGCTCTGTTCGTATTGCATTTAAATCTGCCTCGTTTTCTGAGGTTTCGAGTGATGCAAGGGTACTTTCAAGATAATCAAGAGATGCTTTTGCTGCTTTAATTTGTTTTGCTGCCTCAATTTCTGCCGTTTTTGCCTTGTTGTATCTTTTGTAATACCTCTGAGCATTTTGTGACGGTGAAAGTGACGCGTCGAGAGGTATTTTTACAGTCGGCAAATCGCTTTCATAATAATTTTCAACCTCAACCGATTTCATCCCGTCTGAAATTTTATAGATATTTGCTGTTATCAAATCCCCGAACACCTTATATTTATCCTTATTTTCTGCATCTTTAACAGTCTTTTGCAAAATAGTAAGTTTTTTTGAAACACGTTCTATATTTGTATTTAAAAGCTTTACCAAATCGGCGCTTTTTTGTTTCATTCTCTCGCTAATATCGCGGGAATTGTAAAATTCATCTAAAACTTCGCTTATACTCTCAATATGTTTCGTATCTGCATATCCTTCATATTGACGTATCTCTGTTGCGGAAAAATCAATTGTCTTGCCAGAATTATCGGTTATGATGCATGGCGCAAAGCGATTATTTTTGATTTCTTCCGCAAATTTAAGCAATGCGACTTTAACCGCGCTCTGTTTGTTGATTGAAAGCTCCGAGGCATTTATATCAGCGCGTCCGATTGCGCGGAAAATAATTT
>CAYUSE010000039.1:0-11113 GCA_964447095.1 uncultured Lachnospiraceae bacterium
TGATTGAATTTTCCGCCGAGCCGCCCGAAGATATGCGGGGATTTATTGAAAATTTTTCGGAAATTGAAAAAGACGGCGAAAAACTAACCGAGGTCTAACCTTTTGTATGCTATAATCTTAACAGAATTGCAATTCTGAATAAAATTATAGGAGGACAAAAGAATGAAAACATCAAAAAAACTATTCACAATGCTTACGGCGGCAGCAATGACTGCGGCTGTGACAGCCGCGCCGATTTCGGCGGCTGAAGTCCCCGTGGCTAAATGCGTCGAAACAAAGACAGGAGCGGGAAGCTTTTTCACTTACACAATAAAGACGCTGAAAAATCTTGCGGAAGTAATCGTAAATGATTCTGTCGTAACATTGAAGGCTGACGAGGATTGTGTGATAACGCAGAAGGACGGCGAGGACGGCGATACTGCCGTATACTCCGTAACGGTTGACGCGGAAACGGCAGGCAATGTTGATATAAGCTATGCGGTTGAAGGTAAGGACGGAGAGGAATACGTTCCGTATATAATCAGGACGGAAAACGGTAAAACACTCATTAGCTCGGACGACGGCAAAACATGGGCGGAAGTTGATACCGAAGCTGTTCCCGAAGCCGAAGTGCAGTAAAAAATCAGGCGAAAAACGGAGATATAATTATGAAACTGCTTTTAGTTGAAGACGAAGAGGATTTATCCGCAATGCTCAAAAAAGGGCTCCGCAAAAAGGGCTATGCGGTTGACACGGCGTATGACGGCGGGGAAGCCTTGTATATGTATGAGGTAAACGAGTACGATTTAATAATTCTTGACCTCAATATTCCTGTTATCGACGGTCTTGAAGTATTAAAAAGAATACGTTCTTCCGATAACCGCATGAAGGTGCTTATACTTTCCGCCCGCGGGAGTATTGCGCAAAGGGTTGAGGGGTTAAATCTCGGCGCAAATGATTATATGGTAAAGCCGTTTGATTTTCTGGAATTGGAGGCGCGCGTAAGCGCGCTTCTTCGCGTTGAATTTACGCAGTCGCCGTCTGTTCTGTCATGCGGAAATATTAAAATAAACCTGCTGTCAAAGGAGGTCTCGGTTTCTAACAATCCCGTACCTCTGACGAAAAAGGAATATTCAATCCTCGAATATCTTTTCCGTAACATAAACAGCGTTGTAAGCGCGGAAACGCTTATTGAGCATGTCTGGGACAGCGACGCGGATTTGTTCTCAAACTCGCTCAAATACCACATACATTCGCTGAAAAAGAAATTAAACACAAGCTATATTAAAAATATCAGAGGTCAGGGATATATTTTGTCGGAGGATTTGTCATGAAAAAGCTGTCATTTAAAATGCGGATAACGATATTTACGGGAATAATCGTGCTTATGACTGCGCTGTCTCTTACCGTTATATCCATGCTCAATGCGCAGAAGCAGATAAGTCTTGTAATCTCCTCAAATTCGCAGGACACTGCGGGCGACGTAAGTTACAGCATGAATATGTCGGAGGAAACCCCCGAAATTCAAACCGACGCCATGCAGTCCGACGATGTTTCATACATGGGCATCGATTTGTCGGATATGCCAATCCAACAGTACACCATAACGTCGTCGCCAGTGCGGTTGGCAAGCAGGCGGTTCAATATCACGAGCATTTTCGCAATGATTGTAATTGCCGCGCTCGGCATGATTTTCGCGTATGTTTTTGCGGGGAAGTCGCTGAAACCGATAAAGGAGCTTGACAGTACGGCGGCGAGAATAACGGAACACGATTTAAACACGCGCCTGCCCGAGTGCGGCGCGGGCGACGAAATCAGCAGTCTTACCAATTCCTTTAATTCCATGCTCGACCGCCTTGACGAGGCGTTTGAAAATCAAAAGAGGTTTTCCTCAAATGCGGCGCATGAGCTTAAAACGCCTGTTGCCATCATGAAAGCGGGCTTACAGACGCTTGATATTGACGAAAACGCGGATATTGACGATTATCGGGAGGTTTTTGCCGTAATGAGCCGTAATTTAAACAGGCTTGCCGATATTGTGGACGATTTGCTGACGCTTACAAATAAGACTGCGCTGCCGTGCGAAAATGTGCCGTTAAATGTGATGCTTTCGGGGATTGCGGAGGAAATGTCGGCTAAATACGCCGATAAAAATGTGAAGGTCAGATATGATTTTGAAAAGGAATTTTTCATTTTATGCCCCGAAACGCTCGCGCATAGGCTGTTTTGCAACCTGATTGAAAACGCGTTTAAATACAACAGGCAAAACGGCAAAATTGTAATAGCCGTGACGGAAAATGATGACGGCTGCCGCGTGAGTATCAGCGACAGCGGAATAGGTATTCCCGAAAAAGAGCTTAATAATATATGGGACGCGTTTTACTGCGTCGACCCCTCGCGCTCCAAAAAGCTCGGCGGCGTAGGGCTCGGGCTGTCGGTCGTAAAGGAAATCGCCGACTGCTTTAACTGGAATATCTCCGCCGTTTCGGACGGAAACGGCAGTAAATTTACGGTCGAGTGCCATGATGTGTGAAAATGCTGAAAAATTTAAAACGGTAATTCAGAGCAGCCGCAAGGTTGCTTTTTGTTTGAAAAAATTCGATAAAGAGAAGCCCAAACCGTACGGAAACTTGACTCGCATACGTTTATGTAGTATAATGGCTGTATATGAAAAAATAATTTTTTTTGCGGGGGATATATAATGG
The DNA here is from genome assembly GCA_964447095.1 of uncultured Lachnospiraceae bacterium. GTDB lineage: Bacteria > Bacillota > Clostridia > UBA1381 > UBA1381 > JALEPO01. The sequence continues at coordinate 2,685 of CAYUSE010000039.1, forward strand.
CAAATGATTTAGAAACGTGTTTGCAGAAGGAAAATTCCAGAAACTATGGCATTGATTTACTGAAATTGGTGTCAATGTTCATGGTGGTACAGCTTCACATATTAAGCGCGGGAGCGTTAATATCGGCTTCTCCTATGACTTTAAATTATGAAGCCGGATTTTTACTGGAGGCTCTTACTTATTGCTGTGTCAACTGCTTTGCTCTAGCATCGGGTTATATCGGAGTTAATACCCAATTCAAATACAGACGTATCATACCGATATGGTTAGAAGTTGTTTTTTATAATGTCTTGTGTACGTTAATCTTTGTGTATATAAAGCAGGATGTTTCGGTATTTGCCGAACCCGCTGCTCTCAAACGCGCGTTTTTCCCTGTTATCAATAAATCATACTGGTATTTCACAGCATATTTTGCGCTTTTCTTTTTTATTCCATATCTTAATATGGGATTATCGAAAATGAGAGAAAAGCAAGCACTTGCATTGATTTTATCCGTAATATGTGTATATATTGCAATTCCGTACTTTTCAAAACAGGATTTATATTCTGTAAATAATGGCTATAGCGTAGTCTGGCTTATACTCTTATACGCAACAGGCGCAGCATTAAAAAAGATAAATATAAAACGCTATGTAAAGCATAATTGGGTATTTCTTGTTTTGTATATAGTTTTTGCGGTATTGGCATGGGTCGGGAAATATGTTATTGAATACAAGACCTCTTCCGCAGGCAGCTTTGCTTCGGACAGACTATTTATAAACTATACTTCTCTGCCGATATTCCTATCATCAATATTCCTTGTGTTATTTTTTGCGGAACTTAATATCAAAAATATTAAGTTCAAAAAAGCGGTACGCTATTTAGCTCCCGCAGCTTTTGGAGTTTATATTATACATACAAATTCGTATGTATTCTCGCTTCCAATGTGGGGCAATATGGCTGCGCTTGCATCAAAACCATGGTACATAATGATTTTATCCGTTTTCAGAAATGCTGTAGTGATTTATGCAGTCTGCATATTTATTGACCTCATACGAATTCAGCTGTTCAGGCTGCTTCGTATAGGAAAAATTATAGATAAAATATGCAGCAGAGCAAATAAAACTAATGCGAAAGGAAAAACAAAGGTGGTATAAAAATGACTGAATTTTTAATCAATCCGCAAACAATTAAAATCGTTAATAATATAGCCGCATATATTATGCTCGCGATGTCCGTTGCCTGCATATTGCGCGTAATATACATAAAGAAAATTTTAAGGACAGATTTAAAATCAAGCGGAGATTACAGCAGCTTATGCTATAAGATATACTTCGCGGTAATTTTTATAATTGCCGTGGCAACGCGTGTGTGGTCTTTTGGAAATGCTCCGGGAGGCTTCTTCTGCGATGAAGCAATGACTGCCATTGACGCTAAAGCAATAGCAGAATACGGAACCGACCATTACGGAATGAAATTCCCCGTGTATTTTCAAGCATGGAAAAATGGTCAGCAGTCAATAATGTTAGGATACCTCATGGCGCCTGTCATAAAACTGTTTGGAATGTCAAAATTTACAGTCAGACTTCCCATGCTTATTGTGAGCACGGCAGCGGCGATTTGTCTTGTACTGTTGGTAAAGGATATGTTCGGGAAAAAGGCAGCGGCTGCGGCAGCGCTTATTGTTGCCTTTAACCCATGGCATTTTCTCGAAAGCCGCTGGGCGTTGGACTGCTATATGTTCCCGCATTTTTTCGTGTTTTCGATATATTTTCTAAATAAAAGTTTTACGTCCAATAAGCATAGAAAATTTTTGTACATATCAATGATATTCTTCGGACTGACAATGTATTGCTACGGCATATCCATATACACCATACCTGTATTTCTCTTAATATTTGCCGTTTACGCATTGGTAAAAAAGAAAATCACAGTTAAAGAACTTCTTGTTTGCGCGGCAATTTATTTGATTGTTGCTTTGCCGTATATACTATGTATAATGGTAAACTACTTCCAATGGGATACAATAGAGACTTCGTTTTTTACAATACCGAGGTTTTATGAAACACAACGTCAGAACGATATATTATTTTTCGTTGATGCCCCTATGTCACAGCTAAAGGTTAATTTAAAAGAGCTTTTTAATCTTTTAATTTTACAGCATGCTGACAATGATACGCCTGCTCATGCTATTGCGGGCTTCGGAACACTGTATATTTGTACTCTGCCCCTTGTCGTTTTGGGGCTTATTCGTTTGTTTATTCAGAAAAACGGGTGCGTCAGGGCTATAATTATTTCGTCAATAGTTATGGCTTTATTCGGCAGCCTGATAACAAAGCCTTATACATGGCGGATTGCTGTTTTGATTTATCCTATGATAATATTAGCAGCCTTAGGCGTTGATTTTATAACTGGTGAATTCAGACGCTCTCAATGGATAGTGCTTGCAAGCTATGCCGTTGTGTTTTCCATGTTTGTAAGTACATACTTCACAACTTATACAAAAACAATGGAGCATTGGTTTTTTAAGGGCTTATGCGAGGCGATTGAAAAGATAGAAATGTATGATGCTGATAAATATTATATAACTTCAAACACTCGTTCCGTTGATACAAAAAAGGAAAGCGAAGCTTGGACGTTGTTTTTTCATGACATAGACGCCCATTATTATCAGGGGCTTACAAATGAGAATAACGGTAAAACGTATTTGCCATATAATCAAAGATATACCTACGGTTATATACAGCCAAGCCAAATTGACCCGAATGAAAATGCGGTATATTTGATTTCGGCAGTGGAAAAGGAATATTTTGATCCGGATAAATATAATTTTGAGGAGTATCCCGGAGTTCAGACTGTATATTATGTGGTAACAAAAAAGCAGGGAATATAATAGGGACAAGACAGCGATTTTAATGCCTCTTTTTGTTTGAAAAAATTTGATAAAAATATTGAAATATGAAATAAAGTGTGATATTATATAATTTAATGATGTGAAAAAGTTATTTAACGACACATAAATTTTAGACGAGGTGAGAACATGGCTTATAAAATTGTTAAGAAAGAAGTGCTTAATCCGCAGATTTTTTTAATGGAGGTTGAAGCTCCGCTAATTGCGAAGAAGGCAGAGCCCGGTCAGTTCATTATTCTTAGAATTGACGAGTACGGAGAGAGAGTTCCTTTTACAATTGCCGATTTTGACAGGGAAAAGGGAACGGTTACAATTATAGTTCAGATTGTCGGAAAGACAACAAAGGATTTGGCTGCTGTTGAAGAAGGCGCGAGCTTGCTCGATTTTGCAGGACCTTTGGGAATGCCTACACCGCTTGAAGGATTAAAAAAAGTTGCGGTTATAGGCGGCGGCCTTGGAACGGCTATTGCATATCCGCAGGCGAAAAAACTACATAAGCTCGGCGCGGACGTAACTGTTATTACAGGATTTAGAAGTAAGGATTTAATTATTCTTGAGGACGAATTAAAGCAGGTTTCAAATAAGCTTATCGTTGCGACGGACGACGGTTCAAACGGTAATCAGGGATTTGTTACCGATATGCTCCAAAAGGAAATTGAATCAGGCGAAAAGTTTGACGAGGTTATCGCGATAGGTCCGCTTGTAATGATGAAATTCGTTTGTAAGCTTACAGAAAAATACAATATTCCGACAACGGTTTCAATGAATCCTGTTATGATTGACGGTACAGGCATGTGCGGCGGATGCCGTATAATTGTTGACGGCGAAACAAAATTCGCGTGCGTTGACGGACCTGACTTTGACGGTCATAAGATTGATTGGGACAGCGCAATGAAGCGCGGCAGAATGTTCAAGGATTATGAGCAGCGCTCATGCGAAGAAGGTCACTGCAGAATAGGCAGAACAAATAAAGCCGAATAATTGGATTGAAAGGAATGATATAAATGCCTAATATGAGATTAGATAAAAACCCTATGCCGGAGCAATGCCCTAATGTCAGAAACAAGAATTTCTTGGAGGTAACGACAGGTTACACGGAGGAAATGGCGATAGACGAGGCGCAGAGATGTCTTAACTGTAAGCATAAACCATGTATGCAGGGCTGTCCTGTAAGCGTTAAAATACCTGAGTTTATCGCTTATGTTGCAGACGGTAAATTTGAAGAAGCGTATCAGAAGATTAAAGAAACAAACGCATTGCCGGCAGTTTGCGGCAGAGTTTGTCCTCAGGAAAAGCAGTGCGAGTCAAAGTGCGTTCGCGGAATTAAGGGCGAGAGCGTCGGTATCGGCAGACTTGAGCGTTTTGTAGCGGACTGGCATATAAAAAATGTTGAGGAAAAAATTGAGAAGCCGAAACAGAACGGCAAAAAGGTTGCTGTTGTAGGTTCAGGTCCATCGGGACTTACTGTTGCCGGAGACCTTGCAAAGCGCGGCTATGCGGTAACGGTTTATGAGGCGTTCCATACGGCAGGCGGAGTTTTGATGTACGGTATTCCCGAATTCAGACTTCCAAAAGATATTGTTCAGAAGGAAATCTCGAATTTGAAGGAAATGGGCGTTGATATTGAAACGAATGTCGTTATCGGAAAAACGCTAACGGTTGACGAGCTGTTTGATGAAATGGGCTATGATGCTGTATATATCGGCTCGGGCGCGGGACTTCCGTCGTTTATGGGAATTGAGGGCGAAAGCCTTAACGGAGTTTACAGCGCAAATGAGTTTTTGACAAGAATTAACCTGATGAAGGGATATAAGTTCCCCGAATACGATACACCTGTTTACGTAGGTAAAAACGTCGCGGTTCTCGGCGGCGGAAACGTTGCTATGGACGCGGCAAGGTCTGCGAAGCGTCTTGGCGCGGAAAACGTATATATTGTCTACAGACGCGGCAAAGAGGAACTTCCTGCAAGAGCGGAAGAGGTTATGCACGCTGAGGAAGAAGGAATTATATTTAAGCTTCTTCAAAATCCGACAAAGTTCATTGGAAACGAGGATGGATGGCTGACTAACATGGAAGTTATCAAAATGGAGCTCGGCGAGCCTGATGCAAGCGGCAGACGCCGTCCTGTTCCGATTGAGGGCAGTGAGGAAATCCTTGATATAGATACAGCAGTTGTGGCTATCGGTCAGACGCCGAATCCGCTTATCAGAAAAACCACAAAGGGTCTGGAAACGAATAAGCGAGGCTGTATTGTTGCCGATGAAGCTACGGGTAAAACGAGCAAAGACCATGTTTATGCCGGCGGTGACGTTGTAACGGGAGCGGCTACCGTAATTCTTGCCATGGGCGCAGGAAAAGCCGCAGCGGAAGCTATTGATAAGGAACTTCAAGGCTGATTATAAGAGTAAAAGAATGTCGTGTTGACGGCATTCTTTTTTTGAAAATTTTTCTTGCAAACATAAATTTTTTATGATAAAATTATTATATATTTTTAGTTTGAGGGAGAAGAACTATGAAAAAAATAATCACATTGGGGTTGACCTTATCGTTGGTTTTGCCGTCGCTGCCTGTTATATCGGCGGAAAACGATACGGAAACGATAAGCTACAACTATTCCTACGACCGGACTAACGGTTACGAAAAATCAAACGCGCACATTCGTCAAATGGAAAAGCTTGACCGCGGACTTGTTGCGGTTAAAAGCGAAAACGGCGTTTATTTATCATGGAGGCTTTTTGACAGCGAGGACGCAATTTACGGCAGTGCGGACAGCAACGTCGAGTTTGTCGTTTACCGTGACGGCGAGGAAATTGCTGTTGTGAAGGGCAAAACGAACTACACCGATAGCACCGCAGGTCAAAACTATACTGTTGCGCCGATAATTAACGGTGTGGAATGGCCGCAGTGCAAGTCTGTAACCGTAATGGACAATAACTATTTTGATATTCCGCTTGTAAAGCCCGAGGACGAAACTATTGACATGGGCGGAACGCCGACGGTAAAATCGTTTTCACCAACCGACTGCTCCTGCGGTGATGTTGACGGCGACGGCGAATATGAAATTATTGTCAAATGGGTTAGCAATGAATGTGATGTAGGAAACGGCGGATATTCGGGCACGGTGCGTTTTGCGGCATATAAGCTCGACGGTACAAAGCTATGGGATAATGACATAAACTTAGGCAAAAACGTGTATTCCAGCGCACATACTGTTCAGTTCCTTGTCTATGACTTTGACGGCGACGGCAAGGCTGAAATGATGTGTCAGACTTCGCTCGGCTCAAAGGACGCTAAGGGCAGGTATGTGTCGCATAGTGCAAAGGCTGATACCGTTGTTGTGGAGACAGATAAGAAAATCGCGGAATATACTGACGAGGAAAATGCAGCCGCCGATTTTAACGGCTATGACAGAAAAGTGACAGGAGAGGAATTTTTGACGGTATTTAACGGCGAAACAGGTGCGGCGATTGACACGATTGATTTGCCGACCACGCGCGGCGGCAGCAACGGCGAGCAATACGGCGACGATTTCGGCAACCGTTCAAACCGCTTTGTAGCCGACGTGGCGTATCTTGACGGCGTAAAGCCATACGCGGTATATCTGCGCGGTTACTATTTCGGCAAAAACGGCAGACAACGCACAAGTATAGCAGGTATCAGCTTTGACGGTGAAAGACTTTCGCCCGACTACCGCTTTGACACTCAAACCGGGCAGCCGGGATATTATGACGGCGCATACAATTTTGTCGGCAACGGCAACCACAACTGCACTGTTGCCGATGTAGACAATGACGGCAAGGACGAATTTATCACAGGCGCATTGTGCATGGAGGTTAAGGACGACAATACCTTTAAACCACGTTGGTGTACGCATAAGGAACATGGCGATGCGCTGCATATAGGCGACTACGACCCGACACACCTCGGACTTGAATTTTTCACAGTCCACGAGGACGGCGACAAGGATAATGCCGAGGGCGGATACGGATATACAAATTCACAGGGCGCATGGTGCGATTTTGGTATGTCGGTAATAGACGCGGATAACGGCGATATAATATTCCACAAAGGAAACACAAAGGATACGGGCAGAGGCGTAATGGCGAACACAGGCTCGGGCGGATATTATCAGATAACTGGTGTTGGAGATTATCAGTGCAACGGCGGTACGAATTTTACAAGTACAAACAACGGTGCGGGCTCGAATTTCCGTATATTCTGGGACGGCGACGTTTACGACGAGCTTTTGGACGGAACAGCGACAAGGTCTGCACCCATAGGTATCAGCTCATTTAACGGCAGCGGCATGACGCGTATATTTACATCGTCCGACTGTAAAACAATAAACGACACAAAAAACAATCCCGCACTTACTGCCGATTTGTTTGGTGACTGGCGTGAGGAGGTTGTAATGGCTCGAAGTGACGACAAGGCGCTCCGTGTTTACAGCACTACCATTCCGACAAATTATAAAATCAAAACGCTCATGCACGACCCCGTTTACCGCAGCGGCGTAGCGGCAGAACAGACGGCGTATAACCAGCCGCCGCACGTTGGTTTTTATATGGGTAAGGAGGATTTTCTCGATACAAAGCTTATAAAAGATGACGAAAACCAAACAAGCGGAAATGAAAAAACAATTACCGCGTCAAAGGCAAGGAATGAAATAGGCAAAAGCTTTAATAAGACAAAAGAAAATAACGTATATCTGAATTACTATTCGGATTTATGGGGACTTGCGTATTTCGGATTTCAGAATATAGCGAATTTTGATCCGAATGAGATAATAAAAGCTGAAATTAAATTTACTCCGACAAGCAAGGCTTCCGCAAACAGACCATTTACCTTTAATCTTCTGCCTTCAGGAAATGATTGGGAGAAAGGAACTGTTTCAAAGACAGACCAGTATCCGTCAATTTCAAATGCGATATTGTCTCAGAAATTCAGCACTGCGGATATAAAGGTAAATGAAGAGTTGGTGTTTGATATTACGGACTATGTAAAAGGCTTTGCGTCCGGCACAACGGAAATGTCAATTATAGCGGCGGTGTCGCCCGATACGGTTAAAAATGTCGGAGCTGCGGATATGTATATTTTGGATACACCAAAAATAGTTTTAACCGTAGCTGCTTCCGCAACGCCCGACCCGAACAAAACACCGCGTCCGACGTATAATCCGAATGTTACCGATAAGCCAAAAGTAACAGCTTTGCCAAATATAACAGCTACACCGACTGTCAGTCCTTCGGCAACTCCAACGGCTACACCAACAGTTACTCCTTCGGCAACTCCGACGGCAACACCAACGGTTAGTCCGGCGCCGACATCATGCGGGATATATTGCGGGATATGATTTTGAAAATAAATATGCTGCTATTCATTGCAATATAGACCAAAGTAACACTCTTGTAATATTTGCGTCTTATGACGGCGGTAAGCTTATAAATGTCCGGACTGTAACGATGGATATGCAAAAAGATACGGACAGAAAACCAAGAGCGAAGGATTTTGAAAATGGCGAAATAGTCTAAATATTTGT
>CAYUSE010000040.1:0-10654 GCA_964447095.1 uncultured Lachnospiraceae bacterium
ATACTAGGCTGATTGATTTCTATCCGGGCGACGAGTATGTGGATTGGATTTGATGCAGTCTTTATACAATGCCGTATTTTCAGGGAGACCCTGACACGGATGAGGTAACTAACATGTCGTTTATCATGGGCGATTATGCAAATCCTGTAATGCGCGCAAAGATGATTGCGAATTTCATGGAGGAATACGGAATTAACAAGCCTGTATGTATCACAGAGGGCGGCGTAGGATATAAGTCGCCGTCTGGCAAAGATTATACGGCTTGGGCAGAACAGCAGTTCCGCCGTTATTACGGCGAAATATGCCGCCGTTATCCGCAGTTTAAATGCATAGTTTCATTTAATAATTTCTATGAAACAGATGATGAATCTTGCGATTATTACAGATATGACATGGGCAAAAGCCCGGAGCTTTTAAATCTCATGCAGATTTATTCGCAAGACCCGATTTATATTACGTCTTATCCAGCGTCCGCGCCCATTTCTTATGTTGAGGCGTATGACGGCATGGATTTTGAAGGTGAAATCACGCTGTCCGCTTATGCTTATGAGCCTAAAGCCGAATGGATGACAGTGAAATATCTTGTTGACGGCGAGGAAAAGGCAAGTTCGCATTATCCGCCGTACAATGTGACATTTACGGAAAATGATATAGCTTACGGGGAGCATGCGATTACGGTTGAGCTTTATTCAGGAGACCATAAAATGTCTGAATATGTTTATGATATAAAATTCAGCGAAAAACAGCCTGTATGGAGCATAGATTCACAGCTCAATTATACGCCTCCTCCGCCGACATACACGTATAAAAACGAAGAGGACAACGGTTTATGCGATTTCTATGATATGCGCAATAAGCCAAAGGAAATGAGAAATGCGGTAGGATTTCTTGTGTCAAAAGGGATATTAAAGGGCAGAGGCGACGGAAATTTCTACCCCGACGATAATATATCACGCGCGGAAATAGCGGCTGTTATGCTCAGAATGCTCGAAAAAACAGACGATGCCGCAGACGGCGGATTTGCTGATGTTTCCGAAGCGGATTGGTTTAAGTCAGTCGCAGGCGCGGCGAAAAACGAGCATATAATCTCGGGCTATCCCGATAATACCTTCCGCGGCAACGAGCCTATTGTGAAAAGGGAAATAACTACGATTTTGGCAAAAACGATAATTCAGAATACGTCTGATACCGCAGTGCCGTCAATTGACCTCAAATACAATGACGAAGTTGAAGCATGGGCGGTTGATTATGTTAAGATTTGCAAGGCGAAGGATATATTGATTGATGCCGATAACGGCAGTTTTCTGGGGGGCAGAAATGTTTCCAGAGGTAATACCGCGATTATGGTGAAGAGATTATATGATGAAATAAACAAGAAATAAATTCTACACTTAGTTCATAATTTTAAAAAGAGGACATTGCAATGCAATGTCCTCTTTGCCTATAAAGTTTTTTTAGTCCTCAAAGCCGTTCGGATGCGTTGACTGCCATCTCCAGCTGTCCTCACACATTTTTTCAATTCCGCGCTCAGCTACCCAGCCAAGCTCATTTTTTGCTTTTGCAGGGTCGGCGAAGCACTGCGCAATATCACCGGGACGGCGCTCTTCAATAACATAAGGAAGCTCTTTTCCGCATGCCTTTGAAAATGCCTTTACAATGTCAAGTACGCTGTAGCCGTTGCCCGTGCCGAGATTATAAACATGAACGCCTGTTTTTCCGGCGCAATGGTCAATAGCCTTTACATGACCTATAGCAAGGTCGACAACATGTATATAGTCGCGTACTCCCGTTCCGTCAGGTGTCGGATAATCGTCGCCGAAAATATGAACCTTTTCAAGCTTTCCTACTGCAACCTGCGCAATATAAGGAAGCAGATTGTTTGGAATACCCTTCGGGTCTTCGCCCATCATTCCGCTCTCGTGCGCGCCGATGGGGTTAAAATAACGCAGAAGCGTCACAGAAAGCTTCGGGTTTGCCTTTTGCGCGTCCGTCATAATTCTTTCTATAAACAGCTTTGTTGTGCCGTACGGATTGGTTGTAAGAATTTTGTCGCCCTTGTTGTCAGATTCTACAATGGGAACCCTCTCAGGGTCGCCGTAAACGGTGGCAGAAGAGGAAAATACTATGTTATTGCAGTCGTATTTCTCCATAAGCTCCATAAGATGAAGAGTTCCTGTGATGTTGTTATCATAATATGTAAGCGGAATTTTTGTGGACTCTCCTACAGCCTTTAAGCCTGCGAAGTGAATTACCGCGTCAATTTTATTTTCCTTAAATACTTTTTCTGTAGCTTCATAGTCAAGCAAATCAGCCTTGTAAAACGGAAAATCCTTGCCCGTAAGCTTTTTTACAGCGTCAACGCATTTTTCACTCGCGTTGTAGAGATTGTCAAGCACAACTATATCATATCCTGCGTTAAGAAGTTCAACGCATGTGTGACTGCCTATATAGCCTGCTCCGCCTGTTACCAATATATTCATATATTTTCCTCCCTTATATTTTTCTACAATTCATTATATACCATTTTTTTGCGTTTTTCAATATCAAATTTGGATTTTAGAGAAATAAACAGTATTAACCTTAAAAAGAATTATAAAAGTGTAACTTCCAATTTGTCAGAAATTTAATAACACAATTCAGAATAATCAAATTTAGTTACTATTTTTTTAGAAAAATGTTCTATAATTAGTAACATAATTTGTTGACAATTGCGATACAATATAGTATAATAACCATAAGAGGTGACTAACTATGAATTTTTACACAGTAAGAGATTTAAGAACTACTCCTAAAAATATATGGGATAATCTTTCATCTGACGGAGAGGTTGTTATTACCAATAACGGAAAACCGACAGCAATTATGATTGACATTGCGGACGGAAGTTTTGAAGAAACAATAAAAGCAATCAGACAAGCAAAGGCGATGATTGCATTTAATTCAATGCGTCAGAAAGCGTCAATAAACGGATATATGACTGATGAAGAAATAGAAGCTGAAATATCTGCTGCGCGTCAAGGAGTTTAATTATGTTAGTAGTAATTGACACAAATATTCTGGCATCAGCTTTATGGTCGCATAATGGCGCACCGGCAAGAGTTTTAAGTATGATAATCAGCGGAACGCTTATTCCCTGTTATGATTACAAAATATTAAATGAATACAGAGATGTTCTGACAAGACCAAAATTTAAGTTTTCTAATGGTGAGGTTAATGCTTTACTTGAATGGATTGCCGATAATGGGCGCAGCGTTATTGCCGAGCCGTTAGACGCAGCCTTTACGGACGAAGCCGACAAAAAATTTTATGAAGTGGCTAAATTTTGCGGAGCAAAACTAATCACAGGAAATATTAAACATTTCCCGAATGATAAAATTGTTTTAACAGTTTCAGAATTTTTAGAACAGCATAATTTAAAATAATGCCTTAAAGAACAATTAGTCTTAAAATAGATTGATTGTTCTTTTTTTGTACTTAATTTTATGAAAAGACAGATGAACAGATAAAAAGTGTTCTTACAAAACCGTTCGGTTCTGCAAGAACACTCATAATGGTAGCGGTAACTAGATTCGAACTAGTGACACTGCGGGTATGAACCGCATGCTCTAGCCAACTGAGCTATACCGCCATAGAACATTTAACATTATACAAGATATGGAGTTATTTGTCAAGAGTTTTTTTATCATTTTAAACAATTTATATATATTTTCCATTATATGGAATATTTTTCCAATTAGTTTCATAAACATATACTATACAAAAATACGCCGAAAAAAGGACAGATGTTTATGAAATCACAGGCAATAAAAAATGACAAGCTTATCGCGGTAACGATGTACAGACGCCGTGAAAAAATGAAAAAACTTAAATCCCAGCTTGCAACCTTCTTTTTCTGCATATCGGTAGGCTGCGCGGCGCTGTTTCTTACAATATCTTCAATGAAATTTTAGTACATAAAAACAGCTCAATAACAAAAATACACAGAATATCAGCCGTCCGCTATTATCTTTTATGGATTTTGCTTATTGATTTTTAAGCACAAAAAGAGTAAAATATAGCTTGTTTGAAAAGAAACGGGCAACCTAAAAATAAATTTTTTCTAAAATTTTTCATAAATGTATTGCTATTTTTGCAAATAAATAGTAAAATAAAGTTATCTTTCTTTTACTTTTTATGATATGAATTGGGAAGGATTTACAGAGGGGAATATAAATGATTATAGAAACGGTTAAAAATGTTGATATGATTATCGGCGTGATAATGATTGCGCTGTACTTCTATCAGCTTATATATTTTTTGATACCATTTGTAAAAAAGGATAAACCGCATAAAGAAACGAAATTTCATAAATTTGCGGTGCTTATATCGGCAAGAAACGAAGAAAATGTTATTGCGACACTTGTGGACTCCATTCATCATCAGGATTATCCGCAGGAATTGATTGACATTTATGTTGTGGCGGATAATTGTGACGATAAGACGGCAGAGGCGGCTGAAAAAGCCGGAGCAATTGTATTTGTCAGAAACGATAAAACCAAGCTCGGTAAGGGATATGCGCTTGATTATGCATTAAACCGCATATTCAGTGAAAACGGCGAGGATTTTTATGATGGTTTTTTTGTGTTTGACGCAGATAATATTCTTGACACGAATTATATAAGTGCAATGAACCGCACTTTTTCCGATGGGCACAGAATTATTACAAGCTACAGAAATTCAACGAATTACGGTACAAATTGGATAACTGCAGGCTATGCGCTCTGGTATATAAGAGAGTCGAAGTTCCTCAATTATCCCCGTATGCTTTTAGGCTCGGGCTGCGCAATTTCCGGAACGGGCTTCCTTGTGCACCGAGATGTTATCAAGCGTATCGGCGGCTGGAAATACTTCCTGCTTACCGAGGATATAGAATTTTCAATCGCAAACGCGATAGCGGGCGAAAAAATAGCTTATTGCCATGACGCCATACTTTATGATGAGCAGCCGCAGACCTTTAAGCAGTCGTGGACGCAGCGTCTGCGTTGGGCGCGTGGCTTTTTGCAGGTATTCAAGCACTACGGAAAGGATTTGATTAAGTCCACGGTTAAGCGCAGAAGCGGCACATGCTATGATATGACGATAACCATTATTCCAGCCTTATTCCTTACATTGCTTATAGTGATTGTAAACGCGGCGGCGATTGTCGTTGGAATATGCACAGGCGAGGAATGGCAGACGCTTGCGATAACGCTTCTTCAGTGGCTTATGGGCGGCTATCTTATGCTGTTTGCTATGGGATTTATGACGCTTATTACAGAGAAGAAGCGTATTCATACAAGTACGGCTAAAAAAATAAAATACCTTTTTACGTTCCCGATATTCCAGTTTACATACGTGCCGATTTCGATAGTGGCGCTGTTTAAAAAGGTTACATGGGAACCGACGAGGCATCACGGTCCGTCTGTAAGCGCGGCGAAGATTGAAACCAACAAGGAAAACGCGGCAGAAAAAGCAGATGATACGGGTGAAGCTGATGCGGCACAGCCGAGTATATCATAAAAATTATAGAATATATAAAAAGAGTGTGTTAAAATTAACACACTCTTTCTTTTTATTAGCATTCTTTATCCCAAAGCGTCTGGAACAAATCAGCATAATCTGACTTATTCTGCTTAATAAAATCAATAGCCGACCGCGGATGCAGATTTAACATACCTGTCAAAAGATACGGAATATCATATCCCCATACAAGTCCGTCAGCCTTTAATTTAAGCATATCATTCTGAACAAATTTCAAAACGGGGTCAAGCTTATATTTCGGGTTTTTCAAAAATCCCAAAAGCGCTTCCATAGCGCAGTTTCCTGCGCCTCTGCCCATGCCGCTCATAGTAGCGTCAAGCATACTTACGCCCATTGCCGTAGCTTCAATAGTGTTTGCAAAAGCCATCTGCTGATTGTTGTGCGCGTGAATACCGATTTTTTTGTTGTACTTTTCGCCAATCTCAGTATAAACCTCAGAATATTCGCGGATTTGCTCGGGATACATTGATCCGTAGCTGTCGACTATGTAAATCATATCAATGCTGCTTTTACCGATAAGCTCAAGAGCATGCTTGATATCCCTGTCGTTAGCCGTTGAAATAGCCATGATATTTATGCTTGTTTCATAGCCCTTAGCCTTGCAGTATTCCGCCATGTCTATCGCCGCAGGGATAGTGTTGATATAAGTAGCAACGCGTACTAAATCGATAACACTGTCCTTTTTGTCGATGATGTCATGCTCCAAATCTGTTCTGCCAACATCCGCCATAACAGAAATTTTCAGATTAGAATTGTTGTCGCCTACAATGCTTCTGATGCTTTCTTCATCACAGAATTTCCATTTGCCGAAATCCTTTGGATTGAAAAGCTCCTTTGAGGCTTTATAGCCAAACTCCATGTAATCTACTCCTGCTTTTATATTTGTCCGATATAAATTTTTTACAAATTCATCGGTGAAATAAAAGCTGTTGACAAGTCCTCCGTCACGGAGTGTCGCGTCTACAACCTGAATATCAGGTCTGTAAGACAATAATGTGCCTTTCTGTGGTGCCATAGTTTTTTCCTCCTACCATACTACAAATTCTACAATGCTTTTTGATCTCATTTCAAAAAGCATTTCTATTTTAACACCTTTTTAGTGAAAAATCAAGTATAAAATCACAAAAGATCTGTTTTTTATTCCTCATTAAATTATGGTGATTTTTCTCTTGACTTTTCAGCAGATATATGGTATTATATCTAAGCAAAGTTTGATTTGCCGATGTGGTGGAATTGGCAGACGCGCGGGACTCAAAATCCCGTGGTAGCGATACCGTGTGGGTTCGACCCCCACCATCGGCACCAAAAACGACAGCAATTTTGATACAAAGTTGCTGTCGTTTTTTTGTATAAAAAAATAAAGAGCCGAAACTCTTTATTTCATAAATTTCATAGTTTGTAATATGTTCTGTCGCTTTTCCGGGGTTAAATACAGCCATGTTTCATAAAACTCCTTTAATTCCGGAGTAAGCTCTATCATTTCATTATCTGCAAAAAACTGAGACAGAGATATGTTCAATGTTTGGCAAATTATCTCCAGAGTTGCAATCGTGGGAATAGTGCCTCTATGAAAAATATTCGCTAATGTACCCTCTGGAAGATTGCACTCCTTTGCGAGTCTATATCTTGTCCATCCGCGTTCTTTCATAAGCTCGTTAAGTTTTTCAAGCACATTCACCACATCACCTTCTTTCAAATTAATTATACCGTTAATTTGAAAAGTTATGCAGACTGTAACTTGAATTATAAAAACAGTTGTGATATACTATAAATGCAGTGTATAAAGAATGGTATCGGATACAGCGTATGGTCGAATATGTTCCTTATTGCGGCATTGCAATCCATAATACCAATATAAGAATAGAAGGTGGAAAAAATGAAACAGGTTAGTTTCACAGATTTGACGAATGTTGAATTAAAAAAATTTACAAAGGAAACACGCAGTTTTGCGGAGTTGTTTGATTTGGTTCCCCAATATTATCACAATGTAGTATTGAGCAAAGAAATGTTTCCTGCTGTTGTAGTGAACGCGCTGCGAAGACAAAATTGTAGAACTCTTTGTGATTTATTGACATATTCACCTGAGCAGCTATTATCAATACGCGATATAGGAATAATACGGTTTCTTTATACAGTGAATACTATGTGGACGTATTGCCAAAATAATGAGGGTGACAAATATTTCATTAAGAATTCACAGAAGTATTTGATAAATGAGCTTGAAACAATAAAAATTATACTCTCTAATAATATAAAGAATTTTCGTAAGCGTAAAGGTCAAACACAGTATGAATTTGCCGCGGGCTGCGATATTTCTCTGAAGATTTTACAGGAAATTGAAGACTGCACAGCGGACCCATATTTGACTATATTAAAAAAAATTAGTATTTATATGGGACTCTGTGTTTCAGATTTACTGTGGCCTCAACAATTTAATTCATAAAATTGATAATTCTACCGGCAAAAAATCATTGTTTTATGATACAATATATATTGTAAAAAGGAGTGTATTGTGTCAATATTATAGATTTTTGCCAAAATTCGACAGCAATTTTGATACAAAGTTGCTGTCGTTTTTTTTATTTCTTCCGATTATTTTTTGTGGTATAATATCTTAGAGATAAATTTCAGTTTGTCCGTACAGAATTAGAGGAGGAAAATGTTGATGCGTCACTTTTTCAGACATTTTATGACGATTACGAAGCATAGGCATCTTGTGATATATCATGCAGCAAAAACGGGAATACTATGGCAGGGGCTTCGTCATGATTTATCGAAATACAGCCCCTCGGAATTTTTGCCCGGTGCGCGGTTTTATTTGGGCGACAGAAGCCCAACGGAGGCAGAGCGGGGAATGTATGGCTATTCTTCGGCATGGATGCACCATAAGGGCAGGAATAAACATCATTACGAGTATTGGACAGACTACAATCCGAAAACACGCAGAATTGAGCCTGTTGAAATGCCTCTCAAATATGTAAAGGAAATGTTTTGTGACCGTGTTGCGGCAGGGAAAATATATCTTGGCAAAAATTATACGAATGATAATCCCATAAATTATTTTTTAAACGGGAACGGCAAAAATCTTATGCATCCCAAAACTGCGGAGCTGCTTGAGAGCTGGCTCAGAATGATACAAACAGACGGCGAGGAAAAAACATTTGCGTATATAAAAAAACTGAAGGGATAAGAATGAAAAAAATTTTTAAACTTATTTATTCAAATAAATTTTTTGCTTTTATTATGCTGCTTATTCAGATAGCAATACTTGCTGTCGGATATGTGTGGCTTGACGGATATGGAAATTATTTTATGAGCGCGTCGCTTATTTTAAGGCTGTCGCTTATAATTCATGAAATAAACCGTGATGATGAACCGTCATTTAAGCTGACATGGGTAATTATTATAGCGATTATCCCTGTTTTCGGCGCGCTTTTTTATCTTTATACGCGCGCGGGATTTATCACCAAAAGCATGCAGCAGGCGTATAAAAATACAAAGGTAAGAATAGACCCGTTTTTAAAGCAAAGCGATGAAATTCTCTCTGAAATTGAGGAAAAACATGAAAGCAATGCGGGCTTTGTGAAATATCTTACAAATTATGGCGGAGCTCCCGTATATAAAAATACGGCGGTGAGATATTATCCGCTTGGGGATTACATGTTTGAGGATATGAAAAAAGAAATGCAAAAGGCAAAGGATTTTATTTTTCTTGAATTTTTCATTATAAATAATCAGGGCAGAATGTGGAAGGAGATACTTTCAATTTTAAAGCAGAAAGTTAAAGAGGGCGTTGAAGTGCGCGTTATGTATGATGGTATGGGCTGTATGACAACTCTTCCGAGGGGATATGCGGAGGAGTTAAAAAAATGGGGAATAAAATGCGCTGTATTTTCACCTATTCAGCTTTTGCTTTCGACATATCAAAACAATCGCGACCATAGAAAAATTATGGTTATTGACGGGCGATGCGCCTTTACGGGCGGAATAAATCTGGCGGACGAATATATAAACGAGCATGAGCGCTTCGGTCATTGGAAGGACAACGGAGTAATGCTTACAGGCAATGCCGCGGCAGGATTTACGGGAATGTTTCTTGAAATGTGGAATATTGCCGCCGATGAAAAAACAGAGAATTATAAAAAATATATTTCCGCGTCGGAAGTTTTTTCGGCGGATGCTTCGGGCTACACTGTGCCGTTTTGTGACAGTCCTCTTGATAATATATATGTCGGCAAGCAGGCGTATATTGAAAATCTGAACAGCGCAAAGGATTATGTTTATATAATGACGCCGTATCTGGTGGTTGACAACGCTTTGTATGAGGCGATGAAATATGCGTCTGAGCGCGGTGTTGACGTGAAAATAATCATGCCGCATACGCCTGATAAGCCGTATGCATTCTGGCTTGCAAGGACGTATTATCCTATGCTTTTAAGGGCAGGTGTTAAAATTTACGAATATATACCCGGATTTGTTCATGCGAAAATGTCGATTTCTGACGGCAAACGCGCGATTGTCGGAACAATAAATCATGATTACAGAAGCCTGTATCTGCATTATGAATGTGCGGCATATATGCTTGATGTTCCCGCAATTTTAGATATGGAGCAGGACTTCATGGAAACGCTTGCAAGCTGTATGGAAATTACAATGGAAGAATATAAGAAAATGAATATATTTAAAAGACTTTTCGGCAGAGCTCTTAAAATCATCGCTCCGCTGCTGTAAAAGGATAATAAAAAACAGGATGGGCATTACGGACACTGTTAAGACATTAAAAAGTGTTAGGATAAAATTTATCCTAAACACTTTTTTGTTTTCTCAATGCTCACTTATTCACCACTTTTCAGAGAAAAAGTGGCAATAAAAGGTTTGTATCAATATCCTGTAATTAGGGAAATATCACATAAATCATCAATAGATATACCTAAAACCTTTGAAATACCGTATAGTTCAATATCTGTAACCGTTCTGGACATGTCTTCAATTCTGGATATAGAACCTCGACAAATATATATCGCCATAGTTTCGAGTTTATCTGAGATTTCTTGTTGACTCATTTTCTTTATCTTTCGGTATTTTTTTAAATTTG
>CAYUSE010000041.1:0-10578 GCA_964447095.1 uncultured Lachnospiraceae bacterium
TGACCCCGAAATGGTCGGCGAGGTTTTGACGGTTATGAAAAATCTTGCGGATGCAGGTATGACGATGGTTGTTGTAACGCATGAAATGGGCTTTGCAAGAGAGGTTGCATCACGCGTTCTCTTCATGGACGAGGGAGTTGTAGCTGAGGAGGGAAAGCCGGATGAGCTTTTCACAAATCCGCAGAATGAGAGAACAAAGGAGTTTTTAAGTAAAGTGCTTTAGTGTCTAACACAAAATGTGTTAAATATAAAAATGGCGCGTAAAAGCGCCGCTAAATTTTAAAATTGGAGGAATATACAATGAAAAAAGGTCTAATGAAGGTTATCGCATTAAGCGCGGCGGCTGTTATGGCGGCGGCTTCACTTGCAGGCTGCGGCGACAAGGGCGGCAAGCTTGTTATGGGTACAAACGCGGCATTCCCGCCGTTTGAATTCACAACATCAAACGGTCTTGTAGGCGAGTTTGACGGTATTGACGTAGCAGTTGCAAACAAGATTGCCGAGAGCATGGGTAAAACTCTTGAAATTGCGGATATGGATTTTGACGGACTTATCGCTTCGGTAAGCACAGGCAAGGTTGATATGGTTGCGGCCGGCATGACGGCAACAGATGAAAGAAGAGAAAAGGTTGATTTCTCAGACACATATTTTGTAGCGTCACAGGTAATGGTAGTAGCTCCCGATAATGAGGACATTACAAAGGCTGAGGACTTAAAGGAAGGTAAAAAAGTCGGCGTTGTTCTTGGTTATACGGGCGACAGCATTGTAACAGAGGATTTGGCTGTTGCAGAGGAGAATATTCAGAGAGCAAACAGAGGTATAGATATTGTTCAGGATGTTAAGAACGGCAAGCTTGACGCTGTAGTTATCGATTCTGCAACGGGTAAATCACTTGCAGAAAAGAATGGCTTGAAGGTTGTTGAAGATCCTGAAGTGTTTGAAACAGAGGAATATGCAATTGCCGTAAAGAAAGGCAATACAGAGCTTCTTGACAAAATCAATAAGGTTTTGGAAGAAATGAAGGCAAACGGCGAAATTGATGCTTTGGCAGAAAAGTATAACTAATTTCTGATACGGTAAGACAATACAGTAAGAGCATATCGTTTTTAAACGATATGCTCTTTTGTATATATTACGACTTTGCAGATATGTATGGCACATTCTTGCGATACGCAGTCGGACTTACGCCGGTAACGCTGTGGAAGCATCGGCTGAAATACAGCGCGTCATTATAACCGACCGCGGCGGCAATCTCCGATACGGGAATAAGCGTTGAGCGAAGCATACGGCAGGCAGCCTTCATGCGAAGCTGTGTATGGTATTGCTGCATTGTGATATTGCAATCTTTTTTAAATACTGACGCCATATATTTATAGCTAAGATAAAATTCGTTCTCCAAAGTTTTTGCAGAGAAGGGCTCGCGGCAATGCTCGGAAAGATATTCGCATATTCTGTCAGACAGGCTTTTTTGAGTGTTTCCCTGAGAGTCTATAAATGCAAGTTCGGTTAAAATATCAAAAAAACGCGCATTAACACTCCAGCGGCGGCGATGATTGTTAGAAAAGAAGTCGTCATTGCATTTTTCTATCATACTCGCCGCGGGGCTATCCTCCAAATTTGCAAGCTTTTTTGGAAGTATAATTTTTTGTGTGCAATTATTAACAGCATTATTCCCTCGAGTGTTGCTGTCAAGGTAAAAATGAGCATAATACCAACGTGTTCCGCGGTTTATCTCATATTTTCCGTAATGATGTTTTCCGCTTTTTAAGAACAGCAGTTCGCCTGTATTTACCTCATAATCTGTTTCTTCCTCGGTTACATAAATAATTCCGTCAGTTACATATATCATTACATTAAAATTCAAAAGCCTGTCCAGATGACAAAACGGCTCGGATGCTGCAAGTAAACCAAATTCTGTTATAATAGGCATAGCGGTATTTGATAAAATAATCTCGTTCACGACAATCCTCCATGTTAAGGTGAATATTATCTATTGTTTTCCTAAGTATATTCAGATTATAATACATGTATAGATAATTGTCAAGCCGATAAAAAGGAGGAGATAAAATTGAAATATAATAAATATGCCGCGCAGATAAGTGCGGAGGCGGCATACAAGGATTATTGCGAGCTTGATTTTGGCACGACTGAGCTTGCGGGAGGAACAGAGCTTCCTCAAAAAGGGGCAAACGGCAGTCAGATTACATGGTCATGCTCAGACAGCGGTGTAATCGACCCTGACACGACAATAACCGCGCCGACGGCAGGAGAAGCGGATAAGCACATTACGCTTACGGCTGCGGTTAAAAACGGCGATACAACATATACAAAAACTTTTGATGTGACAATTCTTGCTAAGCCTTTGATTATCGGACTTTCTGATTACAGCATGGAGAATGTTGAAATGAAAGACAGCTATCTTATAAACGGCACAGATAAAATGGAGGACTACTTAAAAGCCTTTGATATTGACAAATGTGTTTCGGGCTTCAGACGCACAGCGGGACTTTCGTCCACATCAAATACTTATGGCGGCTGGGAAACAAGTCTTATTGCAGGTCATGCAATCGGACATTATACAACGGCTCTTGCGCAGGGGTATAATAACACAAACGATGCGGAATTGCTTGCAAAGTCAAACGCCTTAATCGACGCTCTTTATGAAGCGCAGATTAAGACGGACAGACAGAACGGACAAAACGTCAAAAAAGGCTATCTTTTTGCAACAACAAACGCATGGAGCGGCGGAACAGTTGTTTCAGGCGAGGGACAATTTGACAATGTTGAGGCTGGCAGAACCAATATAACAAGACAGGCATGGGTTCCGTGGTACACAATGCATAAAATTCTTGCGGGACTTGTTGATACATATAAACTGACAGGCAATGAGAAAGCACTGGAAATGGCTGACGCGCTCGGAACATGGGTATATAACAGAGTAGGAAATTATGATACGGCAATGCAAAAGCGTGTGCTGAATATTGAATACGGCGGTATGAATGACGTTTTATATGAATTGTATAAAATAACAAAGAACCCCAATCATGCAAAGGCGGCGCATACATTTGACGAAATAAGCCTGTTCGACAGCATTTATAACGGCGAGGATATTCTTGCCGGTAAGCATGCTAACACAACAATCCCCAAAATCATAGGCGCGCTCAACCGCGTAAGGACGATAGACGCTACAAACGGACAGCTTGAAGCAGATGCTCCCGACGCGGCTCATAACAGGGAATATTACTTAAAGGTTGCCGAAAACTTCTGGGATATTGTTGTAAACGACCATTCATACATTACGGGAGGAAACAGTGAAAACGAGCATTTCCGCGCGGCGCATACGGAAAATACGTTCCGCAATAATGTAAACTGCGAAACCTGCAACACATACAATATGCTTAAATTGTCGCGTGAGCTTTATAAGCTTACGGGCGATAAGAAGTATATAGATTATTATGAGGGTACATACTTGAACGCGATTGTATCAAGCCAAAACCCCGAAACAGGTATGACAATGTACTTCCAGCCTATGGATACGGGTTATCAGAAGGTGTATTCGTCCAGATGGGACGATTTCTGGTGCTGCACGGGCTCGGGCATGGAAAGCTTTACAAAGCTTACTGACAGCATTTATTATAAGGGTGACGGAAGAATTGTTGTAAATCAATATATAAGCTCAGTTCTTACCGATACGGAAAACAACATAAAGCTTACGCAGGCGTCAACACTTCCTGACGGCGAAACATCAACATTTACCGTTGAGCCTGTAAACGGCAATGAACAAAGCGCAAAGATTACGCTCAGAATACCCGAATGGTCAGCGTCACAGCCGGTTATAAAGGTAAACGGAGAAGTGATAAGCTATACGCCCTCAGCAGGATATGCGGAGTTAGACCGCGTATGGAAAACGGGTGATACAGTTGAAATCACAATGCCTATGGAAATGCGAGCTTACGGACTTTATGACAGCGACACCGTAACCGCTTTTAAATACGGTCCGACTGTATTAAGCGTTGGGCTGGGAAGTGATAATATGGCAGAGGAAGACCACGGTATGGCAGTGCATAAGCCTAAGAATAAGGCGGATGTAAACGAGTATATTATAATCAATTCAGATTACGGCACGCGCGAGGAATGGCTTGCAAACCTCGGCAAAAATATGGAGAAAACCGAGGGCAAGCTTGAATTTACAATGAAACATACCGACCAGCCGCTTGTGTTTACTCCGCATTATAAACGGTATAACGAGCGTTACGGAATTTATTGGTATTTAACGGGAATGACGGAGGAGGAACAGCAAGAGCAGATACTTGCTGACAAAAGAGCAGGACGTGATGAGAATATTATAATTGACTCTATTGAGCCTTCGCATGACCAGCAGGAGAATGGGCACGGCTATTCAGAAGAAAACTCCACAGGCGTTGAAGGCACAGGAACAATGACAAACTACCGTGAGATACGTTTGGGCGGCTATGTCGATTATCAGCTTGCGGTTAAAAAGGGAGCTAAAAACTATCTTGCCGTTACTTATCATTCAAGCGATAAAAGCAAAAAAATGAGTATATACGCAGGCGAGACAAAAATTGCTGATGCAGAAGCAAGCGGAAAGAACGAAACAATCCGTTATGAGATACCGCAGAAAATAGTCGAAGCGGCAACTGCGGCAACTGCCGATACGATAAAGGGCAAAGACGCACTGCATATTATCTTCAAGGCAGACTGCGGCACAGATGCGCCTAAGCTTTGCGATACGGTTAAGATGGTAACCGATTACGGCACAAATCAGACTCTTGCCGATTTGTCGTTTGATGCAGGCGAATTAACTCCGCAGTTTAGCTCGGACACAACGGAATATACATTGACTGTTCCTGCCGATACATCAAGCGTAACACTTACAGCAGCGCCTGCCGATAAGTACGGGCTTGTGTATGTAAACGGAACGCTGATAAATGATATTGTGTCAAAAATCGTTGCTGTTTCGGATATACCGCTCACTATAACAGCGTATGCAGAGAATCACGAAACTGCAATGACTTATACGATTAGGTTTATTATAAAATAATTGGAGAAATGTAAAAAATCGGGCGTATGGCGGACACTGTTAAGACAGTAAAACAGCGTATCATCACGATACGCTGTTTTTATATATTTAGTTACTTAACAACTCAATAGCTGTTCTATACTTTTCTACTCTTTTCAAATCTTTCTCTGACACTTCATCCATTCGGTTCAAATCACTGTTGTGTTTTAAATCAGCCAATTTCACCTTTGTTGCTATCAAATTTTTCTTTATTTTTTGAATATACTCCATATATGGAACATTTTTATCGTGCGTCATAAGTTTGAGAGCGGTGATAATGTCTACATCAAAGCCTTGCTGCGCTAAATATTCAAAAGTAATGTCTGTATCTTCAACTACATCATGCAAGAGAGCGACGCATGTTGTTTTTTCGTCTTTCATTTGTTCCGCAAGGTGTATTGGATGGTAAATATACGGAACACCGCTTTTATCAACCTGATTTTTATGCGCTTCATATGCGATTTTCATAGCCTTTTTGGTTAATAGAGTGTAAATTATAACAATCCCCCTTCTATGCAAATATATCATTATAGTAACAAGTTGTCAAGTGATATAGAAATAATCATTTATTCTTTAATATTAATATATTAAGATAGTCAATTTGCTAAAGGTTTCATATTCGATAGGCTGTCCCATATGAAAACCTTATAGTCGCTGCCATAGCTGTGGTTAAAAATTTTTTCTTCGTTTACGCCAAAAGTAACAGTTTTAATTATTTTGTTTTTTAATGCTTTTCCGCTATACTGCGCGATTATAACTGTTGCTTGCTGTGATTTTGTGGTGTTGTTTATAACCGTTGTGCTGTTGCTATACTTTAATATTGTGAAATCTTGTGGATTTACAGATAATGGGGCATAAAATTTAGGTGTTGCTGCCGGCGCTTCGTTACCGCTACTATCAAATATGTATGTATGAGCCACATATCGACCTGCACCACCATAATCCGAAAGATTTATAGTTTTCTTGAAAGATGAACTATTTATATTTGTAATATCAAAGCCTTGTCCGCTTTTGCCACCTGGTCCGTATACTATCACATACGCTCTCGAAATTTTAGAATTTGCAACACAATTTAGAGTGAAAGATGAGTTTGTTATATTTGAAACCATATAATTTTCTACTTTTAGAGGTTCTATCTGAAATTTATTTGTAGCTCCTGCGGCTTCATTTCCACCCGAATCAAAAATATATATGTGTGCTATATACTGACCCGCTCCGCCATAATCAGCAGTGTTAATAACTTGCCGGAAAGAAGTACTGTTTATATTGGTAATGTCAAATCCCTGACCGCTTTTGCCACCTGGTCCGTAAACTATTATGTATGCTCTTGATATAATATTATTTGCTTTGCAAGAAAGTGTAAAAGATGCGCTTGTTATATCATAAGCTGTAAAATTTTCTATCGATATTTTTGATACTGTGAATCCTTTGGATGCACATCCTGCTTCGTTTCCGGAAGTGTCAAATATATATGCATGAACTGTGTAATCGCCACAACCGCCATAATCAGAAGTGTTAATTACCTTACTAAATGAAGAACTGTTTATATTTGTAACATCAAAACCTTGTCCGCTTTTGCCACCCGGTCCGTAAACTATTATATATGCCCTTGACAGTATTTCATCTGCCGAACAAATTATTTTAAATGAATTACTATTTATATCTGTAACATAAAAACTTTTTACTGTCGGCGGTGTGGTATCGCCACCACCCGAATAATTGGTTATATACCAATAAGAAGTCAGATTATTTATTATTCCATCTTGCGTTCCTCCCTTTAAATAAGAACTGGTTAAAGGTATTCTGCTTTTTGGTATATATGAAGCATAAGAAGGGTCGCCGCAATAAAATGTTCCGTCTGTATAATCTGTAATAAGTACAGCATGGGATTTATTATAAACTTCTATTCCTTCCGGATGTGCATTTAAAACTGAAATAAGCTGCGATTTTTTATCACCGCTCAAAGAAACCTGTGTAACATTCATTCCTGCATAAGAAAAGCTACCGCGCAATCCTTGGTTTTCAATCCAAGCTGTTGACCGCATTGCACTCTCTGTAATTGAATCCCAATTTGAATTTCCATTTAAAATAGCCCGACGCCTTAGCATCATGGCAGCTGAAGCCAATGTACAAGTATAGCTTGTTTGTTGTTTCAAAAAGACTTCATCATCATTTATGTTTATAGCCCATGCCACATTTGGTAAGCATCCCACAAATATCACAAACACCAAAAACAAACCCACAAATTTTCTTTTCATCTTTCTACCTCCGTTAATTAAATCATATGAATGTAACTGCTGCGCGTTTCAACGCGTAAATTCACGCAATAAAAAATGCGTGGTATAAAATCCTATACCACGCATAAAAACGCGGCTTAGATTTTAATGCTACCACACATTTATATATATCATATGAAATACTACTTAAAATAAAGACATTTAACATAAAAGTATTTTCATAATATAAAGCCTGCGTTTTTTGCTACACAAACTTTTACATTAAATGTCAAATAAGAATATCTCAAAAGAAATATTCTAAAAACAAATATTAAAAAAGTAGTATCATACTATTTTTAGTTATGATATATATATATATAAAGTGGTAGTGTCCTTTCGAACAATATAATTATACCACATTTTTCTCATATTTCAATAAAAATTTATAAATTATTAAAAGCACTGCCATTTTTCTCTAAAAAGTGGTGAGTAAGTGCGCATTTAGTAAACAAAAAGTGTTTAGGATAAATTTTATCCTAAACACTTTTTACTGTCTTAACAGTGTCCGCCATAATGCCCGATTTTTTTATATGAAAATAAATGAATGCATTCAGCGCAATGTATATATTTCTTATTCGTCAGGTATTACATCGCCAAGCAATTTTTCCGTATAGTATTTTTCAAGCTCGGGATATTCGAGCAAGGCTTTTCTGCCGTCAAGCGTTATGCGGTAGACGCCCTTTTTTACCTTTTCAAACCAGCCGTAAGCGTTAATTCGCAGAATATTTCCGCATTTTTCATCGCCGCCGTAATTTTTTATTTGCTTCGGCGAAAGCTCGCCGTAGGTATCAAGTATGCAGGCGATGTTGATGCATTTTTCAGTGTAAGCCGTGGCGATTTTCCGCCCCGTTACGCCGCCTATATTCATGTCTATTGTCCGTCCCTCGATTTCCGTCAGAATTTCCTTGCGCTTTCTGTAATTCTTTGAAACGGGCGGGAAAAATTCCTGCGGTTCAAGTATAATTTCCGCAAAGGAATGCTTGCCGTGAAGCGTGACAAATATCAGACCAAGCTCCAGCTTTTTTAAAACATAAAGAGTGTCGCGGTATTTGCGGGGCGCGTAATTTTTCGGCTTTGGAACAGCGACATAAACCTTCGCGCCTGTTTTTTGACGCTTTAAGCCTTGTGATAATAGCGTAACGGACAGATTTTTTTTTAGCTCAATTATGATAAATGCGTCATCTTTTACCGCCGTAACATCGCAATCTCTGACCTCGGCGTTTACTCTGTATCCTGCATTCTCAAACAGTTTTTTTACGGGCTCAAACAATTCACTTTCCGCAATCATAGCTGTTTTGTTTCTCCCGATTTTATTTCATATTTTTTATTGTCAACTGAAATCCAGACAGATATTGCTGAAGGATTATATACCATGTCGCCAGAGGCTGTAAATTTCAGATTTGCCGAAGCGTTAAGGTAATCAACGATTTCGATATTTGTCGCATACCAAATATCCTCGCGGTTTCCTATAAATTCGCAGAAGCCTTCGATTAAATCCCAATTATCATCGCGGTCAAATTCATAGCTGTGACCCCATACATACATCAAATATAAATATTGCGTTTTATGTAAATCCGCAAAACGGCGTGCGTTTTCCATCAAATTGTGGTTGTGGTGACATGTCGATTTCCATTCGAGGAAGTCCGAAGGCATTGCAAAATCATCAGTGTTTCCTACAACTCGGGAATATTCAATGCCGCAGGCGGGCAAAAGCTTTTTTATATCCTCGCTGTAGGAGCCGTTGGGATAGCTAAGCCCTCTTACAGGATAGCCTGCGTGTTTTTCGAGTATTTTTCTGTCTTCAATCACCTGCTGAATTACCTGATCGAGCGGACAGCGTTCAATTGTAGGGTGAGTGTATGTATGGCATGAAATTTCATGTCCTTTGTAAAGCTCTGCGATTTCATTCATTGAAACGCGCTCGCCGTATTCGCCGCCGATTCCCGAATTTAAGTGGAATGTTCCCTTAATACCATTTTTGTTGAAAATCTCAACAAGGCGTCTGTCAAAGGTTCTGCCGTCGTCATAGCTCATTGTAAGAGCCTTGTGCTTACCCTCAGGAAAGCATGTATAAATAGTTTTTAATTTTCGTTCCATATATGAAAACCTCCGTTGTTAATTTTTGCTGTGCTTTAAAGTGATAACCGTTATTTCAGGACGGTTAAAAAGGCGGGGAATAATCATCGGATTTCCGACACCGCGGTTTACGATTATATGCGTTTTTGTAGATTTATAGTGCCCTCCAAAATATTTGGGAAATAGCATTCTGCTTCCGCTCCAGCTTGATTTTGGGGAAATAACTCCTCTGCCGCCGAACGGCAAACGGAATTGACCGCCGTGCATGTGTCCCGATAAAATCAAATCAAAGCCTTGATTTTTTAATAAATCCATCCAATTTGCGCGGTGGAACAGCAAAATATCATAACCGCTGTATTTTGGAAGCTTTTCAAGCGATTTCTTTACAGCCTTTCTTATTCTGCTTTTATCCTGCGTGAACGGGTCGTCAATGCCAGCAAGACCGATTTTTTTGCCGTTATTTTTAATTTCAACGCGTTCATTATGGAGCGTTTTTACGCCGATAGCGTTAAGCTCGCTTTCAAAAGTACTGTAATCGCTTCGCCATACGTCGTGGTTTCCCGTAACGGCATAAACCGGAGCGATTTTCACAAGCCGTTCGCAAAGACGCACACTTTCGGCATAGCTGCCTTTATCATGAGTAAGGTCTCCTGTAGATACTATTATATCGGGTGATTCATTCCGTATTTCTTCAACAAGTCCGGGTACGCTGTCACTGTGAAAATCCGATATCTGAACAATGCGGAAGCCGTCAAATTCCTTTGGAATTTTCGGCGACTGCATAAGATAATGCGTGGTTTCCAGACGGTCATCAAGTCCTTTTACAACGCATAAAATTCCGCCTGCAAGCGCAAGATTTTTTATAAGCTTTTTCATAATCTTTCCTCGTATTTTCCTGATTATTTTAATTTTATCACAAACATTGTGTAAAAACAATATGTTTTATAAAAATCATGATTATCTTTTCCTGCAAATTCAATGCTTATACTTGAAATTGGAATTTGTTAGTGATAGAATAGCATAAAGGAGGGATTGGAGTGGACTTACAGGAAATAATAGATGAATGTAATAATATAGTGTTTTTCGGAGGCGCGGGAGTTTCGACCGAAAGCGGAATACCCGATTTTCGTTCTCAGGACGGACTGT
>CAYUSE010000042.1:0-2329 GCA_964447095.1 uncultured Lachnospiraceae bacterium
AAAACAATCGCCGCGTTCATAATTGTAACAACGTCGCTTAATTTGTACGCCTGCTGCTCAACGTAGCGGAATATTATAATTCCCTGCGTCAATAAATATGTGCCGAAGCTCATAAACACTTCGCGGAAAACCCTTAGCCACGCCTCAATACCGTAATAGTGGTGCGTTTTTTCGAGCGCGGTTTTTACAGACTCGTCAAACTGCTTTAACAGCGGAAAAAACATGTTGCCGAGCCGAAACTCCTTCGCGTAGTCCTGCAAATACATAACTCTTTTAACATAGTCCTGCGCGCGCGTTTCGGGAGTCGTTTCAACCGTACATTTGTATTTAAGCATTGAACGCTTTTTATCAACCATAATCGAACACGCGGCGCAAAATATGACAATAGGGATAATAACAGGCTCCCAAACCGAGATTATTGTAATGCTTGTCGCGACCGCCAGAACGTCCGCGAGCATTATACTGAAGTTTTCGAGAATTACTCTGCCGCGCTCCAAAATCTCCGAGCTTGCGCGCGTGTATTTATCGTAAAATTCGGGATTCTCGTAGCACGACAAATCGCAGTCCATTGCCTTTTCGTACATCTTTTTAAGCAGATATTCGTGGATTTTAGTGTCGCCGATTGGTATGTACCACTGTCTGTACCACGCCATAACGCTGTTTGTGACAAGCGCGTAGACAAGCATAATAACAAGTAAAATAAGTATGCTCGAAAAGTCCTTGCCCGTTTCTATCGCCTTTACAATAAACCGCAACAAAAATATCGAATAGAACATCTCTCCGACGCGCCACCATATCCATTTAACGATATTTAAAATGACGCGCAGCGGACACGCCTGCCACATAAGGCGTATCATATAAAAATTGTTTTTTATGCTTTTCATTTTTCCTCCCCACCTTTAAAATAAAAAATACGCCGACCAAAAACGGTCGGCGTACCGCTTTATTTTACAATAAATTTATATTCCGTTGTAAAATCATAGACTTCACCTTTTTTTAGTATCGGTGACGGATAGTGACTGTGCGCCATTGCATTCGGGAAATACTGCGTTTCAAGACAGAACGCGTCATGCGGTTTATAATGCGAGCCGTTTTTATATATTCCCTCGTGCAGTGCGTTTGAGGTATAGAGCTGCATTGCAGGCTTATCCGTCCAGACCTCCATTGCTATTCCGTTTTCTATGCACTCGGCTTTTGCCGCCATGCGGTAGCCTCTGCCCTCAAGTGCAAAATTATGGTCAAAGCCGCCGACCGCCTGAATTTGAGCAAAATCAGCGTCAATATCGCGTCCGATAGGCTTAGGCGTGCGGAAATCAAACGGAGTTCCCTCAACAGACAGAACCTCGCCTGTAGGCATACACTCGCTATCATTTGGCGTATAGAAGCCCGAATTTATCTGTAAAACCTGCTTTGTCATCTCTCCGCTGTCATGACCTGCAAGATTGAAATAGCTGTGATTTGTAAGATTAAGCACTGTGTCCTTGTCGCTTACGGCTTTATAATTGATTTTAAGCGCATTGTCCTTTGTGATTGTATAGGTCATGGTTATATTTACATTTCCCGGGAAACCCTCTTCGCCATCGGGTGAAGTAAGCGTAAGCACAAGTGACGGTTCTGCTCCGTCAACCGCCTTCGCTTCCCATACCTTTTGGTCAAAACCGATTTTTCCGCCGTGCAGACTGTTTTTGCCCTCGTTTATTCCGACATGATACATTTTTCCGTTCAGTTCAAATTCGCCGCGCGCAATTCTGTTTGCGTGGCGTCCGATTGCCGCGCCGAGATAGCCGTCGTTTTTGAGGTAGTCCTCTAAAGTATCACGCCCAAGCACAACGTCAGTTTTAACGCCATTTTTGTCGGTTACGTACAGATTTTTTATAATGCCGCCATAAGTCAGTATTTCTGCACTCACACCTTTGCCGTTATCAAGCGCATACACATAAACCTCCTCGCCGGAAGGTGTTTTTCCGTATAATGATTTTATTATCGCCATTTATATCATTCCTTTCAAAAAAATTACTATAGAAATCATAACATTTCTATAGTAATTTGTCAACGATTAAGCAATAAATGTCAATTTTCAAGTAGTTATTGATTATTTTACAGATATGTATATATGAATCTCCATATTATCCATATCTTCTCCGCCCTGATATTCCTCAAAATCGCATACAAACGAGCGGTCAAGCTTCATTTTCCAAAGCTTCTGCCAAAATTCCCGAACTGCCGTTACGATATTGCCTTTTATAACGAATTTTGCATATTTGCCGGATGGAATGACCATTGTTTCCGCTGTCTGTTCTTCATCAGAGACCTCAGCGCAGACCATTGT
>CAYUSE010000042.1:2429-10254 GCA_964447095.1 uncultured Lachnospiraceae bacterium
CCTGTTTTTTCAAGATTGGGCAACTTTGACATAGCGCAAAGCGCCGTTATTATTGCCGATTGCTCTTTATCGGAAATAAGCGACTTGTCAAGAACAAAATTATCAAGAATGCCTATTCCGCCGTTTTTGCCGCGTGAGGAATAAATAGGTATTCCCGCCTGCGAAAGCACGTCTATATCCCGATAAACCGTTCTTTTTGAAACCTCTAATCTTTCAGCAAGCTCGCTTGCGGTAATTGTCTTTTTATTGAGCAGTATGTATATTATTTCAAACAATCTGTTTATTTGCATTATATATCCCTCCATACAGAAAAAAGAAGTCCCGACGGACTTCTTTTCTGTACTTAAGCTAATTTTGCAAGCTTCAATGCTAACTGTGATTTCTTTCTTGCCGCATTGTTCTTGTGAAGAATGCCCTGCGATACACCGCGGTCAAGCTTCTTTGCTGCGTCATTAAAAAGAACTTTAGCATTTTCCTTGTCACCCTCAGCAACAGCTGTCTCAAACTTCTTTATAGCAGTTTTAAGCGCTGTTTTGTGAGCCTGATTGATTAAGGTCTTTTTCTCTATGACCTTAACACGCTTTTTTGCTGACTTAATGTTAGGCAATGTTTACACCTCCAAAAATTTAATCCATAATACCATATCATAATACCACATTTTAGAGATGATTGCAAGTATTTTTTTCAAATTATTATTTATTTGACATAATTACCAAATTATAGCAGGATTTAATGCGATAATTGACATATTTTATGTAAACAAGTTATATTTCTGACATCATGTTAAAATAATCAAGACTTGGAAATTTGCTGTCAAGCTGAAAACTAACATACCGTTCCGATATTTGATTTAAAAACTTTATCAGAGCCTCGTCAGCGGTAAACGACAGCATTCTTCTATCCTCGCATGATATTATGTAGCATAAGGCTTTATACGCGCTATCATTTAATTTGACGGAATGCGGCGACATGCATTTTTTGCATACCGTACCGCCTTTTTGTGTATCAAACGCATATATCGCGCCGTCGCCGCAATTCGCGCAGCAGTTTATGTTAGGCGCATATCCGCCTGCCGTCATAAGCTTTAATTCATAAACCGTTTTTACTTTATATATATCCTCATTTCGGTAAGCAAGCGCATAAACAGAATTCAAAAACAAATGCAGTATTCTCTCGTCAGGATTTGCCGTACCCATTATTTCATACGTTATATCGGCAAGATAATTACATAGCGACAGCTTTTTTATATCCTCGCAGACAGGATAAAAACCGTCAAGCGTATCAATACTGTTGACGGTTAATATATCTCGGTTTGCGGCTTTATAAAAATCAAATTCTGCATAATTTAAAAATTGACTTGCTGCCGCGGATTTACTTTTTGATTTTTTGACGCCGTAGCTTACAGCCTTAATAATTCCGTATTCCTCAGTAAAAATGCTGAGCATTCTGTGACCTTCGCCGTAATCTGACTGCTTTATGATAACGCCTTTTGCTCTGATGTTTGCCATTCTTTATCCTTGCCCTCTATCCTTTTTAGGTCTGTTACCGTTTTATATAAAAGATACGCGTCGATATTCCCCGTTTGCGAAAACGCTGTCCATGAAAAATTATTAAGCTCCATATTCTTGTCCTCCGAAAAATAATTTCCGGACTTAGTTTTTTCATTTTTATATGTCTTATAACAAGATTTTATTGGAAGGCGGACGCGTAATATGGAAAAATCGCTTTATTCTTCCTTATAGCCGAAATTCTTAATCAGAAAATCACTGTTTCGCCAATCATTTTTAACCTTTACCCACAATTCAAGATACACCTTTTTATCAAGCATTTTCTGGATATCCTGACGCGCCATTGTGCCGATTTTCTTGAGCATTTCGCCGTTTTTGCCGATTATAATTCCCTTATGCGTAGCTTTTTCGCAATAAATTGTCGCATAAATATTTGTAATATTTTCCTTTTCCTGCATTTTAGTTATCTCAATCGCTATACCGTGCGGAACCTCTTTATCCAGAAGCCACAGCAGCTTTTCACGGATAATCTCCGCCGCAATCTGCTTTTCGGGCTGGTCTGTTACCATATCCTCGTCATAAAATTCGGGACCTTCGGGAATATGATTTCTGATTTCATCAATCAAAACTTCAATGCCATCGTTATTTTTCGCGCTCATTGGAATTATCGCTTCAAACTCGCACAAATTTGAATAGTCGGCAATAAGCGGAAGAAGCTCTTCCTTTCTCACAAGGTCTACCTTGTTAATCGCAAGTATGCACGGCAGATTTGTTTTTGCTATATTATCGGAAATTCTCCGCTCCGTATCCTGTATTTTTTTTGTCGCGTCTACAACAAAAATCAAAACGTCCGTATCTTTCATGGTTTCGTTCGCCGCGTTTACCATAAATTCACCCAATTTATTGTGCGGCTTATGAATACCCGGCGTGTCAGTGAAAATAATCTGCTCTGTTTCCGTAGTGTAAATCGCCAAAATCTTATTTCGTGTCGTCTGAGGTTTATCGGATATAATAGCGATTTTTTGTCCCGCCAAAGCATTCAAAAGCGTTGATTTACCCACGTTTGGCATACCGATTATCGCGGCAAAGCCGGATTTAAACTTATTATTTTTCATATTTATCTCCTTTTTTCTTAGGTTTTTCAAACCATGCAACAAACAGCACATCAATCACAAACAAAGCCGCAAAGCAAATTTTTGCCCGGCGCGAATATATAATATTCAAAAGCGCCATTTTTACCGCTTCTTTATCGGTAAACAAAAACATGCATGCCAAAAGCGCGCCTGCCGCAATTACAGCCGAAGCGGCAGCCGCAGAAAATCTGTTCTCCGATTTTTTTGACGCGTTATAAATCACCTGCATCGCAATCGCAGCCGCGCAGGAGATTGCCAAAACCGCCCAGCCTGTTCTGTCCAGATTATACGAGTATGCAAAAAATAGCAAAAAAACCGCAGCCGCAAGCTCAATTCTTAAATATATGTCGCTTAAAACAGCATCAGCAAACGCCTTTATCGTATAAAATATATTCATGAAAAAGCCTTTTATTTCTTTCATCTGTTTACTCCTTTTCCCTTGTAATACCAAGGCTGTTTAAAACAGCCTCCTGCTTTTGTATCATAATTTTCTCTCCCTCTTCATCATCCACATGGTCATAGCCCAAGAGATGAAGCATTGAATGAGCTGTCAAAAACGCAATCTCACGTTTCATGCTGTGCCTAAATTCTATCGACTGTTCTCTCGCTCTTTCAAGTGATATTACAATATCGCCGAGCATGATCAAGTCTCCGTCAGAGTCAAGCTCCGCATCATCGGCAACTCCGTTTTCGTCAAATTCAAGCATTGGAAATGACAGCACATCCGTAGGCTTGTCTATATTGCGGTATTCCTTATTTATCGCGCGTATTCCCTCGTTGTCGGTAAATGTTACGCTGATTTCCGCATCAAAATCGCATTCCTCTGTTTGAAGCACCTTATCACATACAGTCTGTATTATGTCTGTAAGCTCCTCGTTTACTTCTTCTTTATTCTGTTCGTTTTCTATTATCAGCTCTGCCATTTTTTCTTCTCTTTTCCTGTTCCTCATCATATTTAGCGTACGCCTTGATAATCTGCTGTACAAGCGGATGGCGCACAACATCCTTTTCGGTAAGTGTGCAAAACTCTATGCCCTCAATGTTTTTAAGTATTCTCGCCGCTTCCTTTAGTCCCGAACGCTTGTCCCCCGGCAAATCTATCTGCGTAATATCTCCGGTTATAATTGCCTTTGAACCGAAGCCTATTCTGGTTAAAAACATTTTCATCTGCTCGGGAGTAGTGTTTTGCGCCTCGTCAAGTATTATAAACGCGTTATCAAGCGTGCGTCCTCTCATATACGCAAGCGGCGCTACTTCTATTACGCCCTTTTCCTGATACCTCAAAAATCCCTCTCCGCCGAGCATCTCATACATTCCGTCATATAGAGGTCTTAAATACGGGTCAACCTTGTTCTGCAAATCCCCCGGTAAAAATCCAAGTTTTTCTCCTGCTTCAACTGCCGGACGCGTCAGGATTATTCTGTTTACCTCTTTAGACCTCAAAGCCGTAACAGCTTTTGCAACCGCAAGGTATGTCTTACCCGTTCCCGCAGGACCGATGCCGAACACGATTGTATTGTTCGTAATGGCATCCACATATTTCTTCTGCCCAAGTGTTTTTGTTCTGATAGGCGTACCCTTTATGTTTATTGCAATACAGTCGTCACCCATCATTTTAAGGTCTATTCCGCCGTTTTCCTGAACCATTGTAACGGCGTAAAGTATTTTCTGTTCATCAATATTTTCTCCGCGCTCAAGGATTTGCATCAAAAGATTTATTACCTCTCCCGCCTTTTCTAAGTTATCTTCCTCACCCGTCACACGGATTGCGTTATCTCTCGCGCCTATATTGACGCCAAGCGCTTTTTCGAGTATTTTTATATTCCCGTCAAAGCTTCCGAAAAGCGACGACAAATCAATTCCATCGCTAATCTCAATATATCTTGTCAACAACTATTCCTCCTCTATCGGCGTATCCACGCCTATGTTTTCTATAAAATCCATGTTCAAAACGACATGCATTGTTTCATTGTTAAGCTGTTTATAGCTGATTTCGGATTTAAGCAGTTTTGAATTTGCGCATAAATCCTTTGATATTTTTTCTTCAAGCTCCATTTTCGCCTTTTCAAGCGCAATGTCCGTGCTTATCTGCTCGCGGTTTACAAGAACCTCCTCATATTTTTCGCTGTGCAGCGCAATACCTGTATAGCCAAAAAATGGCAAGGTAAGCTCATGTCTATTTTCTATTTTGTCAAATTCTTCATAATCAATACTTTTATTACGGAATAATTCAAATTTTTTGCCGAATATTTCAAGCGTATAAAACGCTTTTTTATCGCCTGTCCTATCGCGGTACTCACGGTAAAGCGGATAATCGCCCTCGGCTTTATGATATGTGTATGCCTCAATATCGCCCACAGCATGAACATATATGTATTTTTCGGGATCTTCCTCCCTGTACGCCGCAACCTTACCAGATATTATTACATCGCCCGGCAAAACCGCATCGCCTTTTTTTAGTTTTGTTTCCCCATTTTTTGCGGTAATTTTTTTTATAACTCCCTCGCGTCTTGATGCAATATTGCACGGAGCGTTCTTATCAATCACCTGCGGAGGAAGCGTTTTTTCATATATCTCAACTCTTGCCTTTGTTCCTTCAATATATACCCATGCCCATGCTATATCATCCGTATGATTTATTATGTCCTTTTTTATTTTATCAAGCGGCGGCATTTTTTTCTTCTGCTCGCCTGCCTTTACTCCGTCCTCTTCAAGAATTTCTATTATCTTGTCATAATCGGCATTTTCCACACCGTTAATTTCAACCGTCCATATAAACTGCGACGCAATTGAAATAAACAGCAGAAAAGCAAAAAAACCTATCAGAAACGCGTATCGCTTGCTGTATCTGTGCATAATATCATAAAGTCCGCGCTTCTGCTTAATTTTAACGCGTGTCCCTGTTTTACGCGAAACAGAACGAAGCATACGAAAATCCCGTCTTAGAACGCTTATCTGAATTTTGCCGTTTTCAAGCGGTTTTGTACCATGAATTCCAATATTTCTTCTGATACATATATTGATAAATCTCTCAGCATTTTTCTCCGATAATTCTATTATAACATATCCTTTAAGAAATTTAAAGAACTTTTTAAACATTTTATTCTCCTTTTTTAAAGCTCGTACTCTATAAATTTGAAATATCCCGATACAATAATGTCATTTATTCTTATCATATCAATCGACAAATCCCTTCCGCTTATGCGGATAATTCCGCCGGCGGCAGACAGCCTGATTTCCTCAGCGGTATATTCAAGCAAGCCCTTATAATTTTCTATATATATTTCACGATTGCCGCTTACGGATATTTTAGGTAAATCCATAATCACGTCCTTCGGAATACCCCAAGCATCGGCGACAAGCTCCCTGACCTTACGCATTAGCATCATCTCCTTCTCTAACTTATGACACAAACGAATATTTCAGTACAAATTTTACATATACATAAATTGATTACTTTGGAAAGGTCTGTGAAATTCAATGAAAAAATTTATACTGTACACCGCAATTACAGCGGTTATATGCCTTATTGTCACAAACGCAAGGCAGTCTATCACCTTTGCTTATGACGCAATTGATATATGCTTTGAAATGATTATTCCGACATTATTTCCATTTTTTATCTGCTCCGGACTTCTTATTTATTCCGGCTTCTGCGAGCTTTTATCAAAGCTTTTCCGCTTTTGCATGATGCCGCTGTTCCGCGTAAATCCCGCAGGCTCTTCGGCGTTTATTTTGGGAATTGTAAGCGGTTATCCTCTGGGCGCGATTACTGCCGGCGAGCTTTATGAAAACAACTATTTGTCAAAAACCGAAGCGGAGCGTCTGCTTGCATTTTGCAACAACTCAGGACCGCTTTTCATTTTAGGCTCCGTAGGAATTGCCGTTTACGCAGACATGAAAATAGGCGTTATGCTCTACATAGCGCATATATTAGCCGCGCTGACTGTCGGTATAATATTCAGGTTTTATAAAAAAAGCGAATTTGTAAATCCGCCGACCGTGATGTCATCGCCCAAAAGAAGCGTCGGTGAAATATTTAATATTTCGCTTCAAAACGCTATTTCTTCAATGCTCACGGTATGTGGCGCGGTACTGTTTTTCAGCGTCATAAGCCGTCTTACGCTTGATTTAATTGCATTAAATCCGACAGCGGACGCATTTATTTCGGGAATTACGGAATTTGTAACAGGGACACTAAAAATCTCTGAATTAAATTCAGCAATCGCGCAAAAGCTGATTTTAACCTCATTTATCATTGGATTTGCGGGACTCAGCGTTCACGCGCAGGTCATTGCTGTAATTTCAAAATACGGTCTGAGCTTAAAGCCGTATTTTATCGGAAAAATTCTCCACGGATTTTTAGCTGCGTTTTACACGTTTTTGTATTTGCTAAAATACCCAATAACCACCGCTGTTTTTGCTCCGTCAATGAGCCGCGCGTTTACCGCCGCGTCAGCCTACGAGCTGATTTTTGCCGCCATAGTCACGGCAGGGTGTATAATTTGCGCGCTGTGGCTGTTTTTCCGTGAAAACAAGAGAGTAAAACAAATGGAAAATGAAGCTTAACGCAAAAAGGGACACTAAACTTTAGTGTCCCTTTTATAAACATTTTCTTTTATATTATTTTACAACAATATTTACCAATTTGCCCGGCACAGCAATTACCTTAACGACATTTTTACCGTCAATAAGCGATTTAATCTTATCGGTATTCATTGCCGCCTCCTGCGTTCCGTCCTTGTCAAGACCTGCCGGTATCATAAGCTTATCCTTAATTTTGCCGTTTATCTGCACAACGATTTCAATTTCATCATCAACCGTTTTTTCCTCGTCAAACTTTGGCCACGGCTGCAAAGACAACAACCCTTCATTGCCGTAAATCTGCCACAATTCCTCCGTTAAATGCGGAGCAACCGGATTTAGAAGCGTAATAAGCGCCATATATTCATCACGCGTTACCGAGCCTTTCTTTGAAAATTCATTTACAAGGCTCATCATCGCCGCGATTGCGGTATTAAACTTCATTCTCTCGAAGTCATCACTTACCTTTTTAATCGTCTTGTGCACTGATTTTTCCAAATCTGCGCTGTAGCCTTTTTCATCCGTCACAATACTCTGTAAATTCCATACTCTTTCAAGGAATTTATAACATCCCTTCAGTCCCTGCTGTGACCACGGTGT
>CAYUSE010000043.1:0-9890 GCA_964447095.1 uncultured Lachnospiraceae bacterium
TGCGTGATAATTCATTAAATGCGTAAACAGCGGCGTTTTCATGATTTTCTCCTCTCCTCAGAATAATTCACAATATATTATAACAAATATTTGTTCGCATGTAAATAGGTAATTGAAATTTTTGTAATTTTGTGATATGATGTTTTGTTGAATAAAAAAAGGAGGCAAAAATATGAACACTTATGAAGCGATTATGAAACGGCGTACAATACGCAAGTTCACGCAAGATAAAATAAAAAAGGACGATTTGATTAAGCTTGTAGACTGCGCAAGAGTCGCGGCTTACGGAGCTAATTCGCAGCCGCTGAAATTCAAGATTATTGACGACAGCAAAACTCTTGCTGAAATTTTCCCCTGCACAAAGTGGGCGGCTATGCTCAGTGACGGAACACCGAAAGAAAGCGAAAGACCGACAGCGTATATCGCGGTTTTGGGTGACACGAAGATTAAAGCCTCGGGAATGTTTGAGGTTGAAGCCGGCGCAGCTGTTACAAATATGATGCTTGAAGCAGTGGAAATGGGGCTCGGCTCATGCTGGCTCGGCGCAATTAACCGCGAGGAAATAAAGAAAATTTTGAATTTACCGGAGCATTTGAATGTTGTGTATCTGCTTGCTCTTGGCTATCCTGCTCAAAACAGCAGGGCAGTTGATATTAAGGACGGCGACACAAAATATTTCCTTGATGATACCAACACCGTAAATGTGCCAAAACGCACACTTGACGAGGTTTTGCTGAAATAAAAAAATAAAGGGTTTAGATAAAACATTATCTAAACCCCTTATTTTTTATTTTGTTTCAAGCAATTTATCAATGCTTGCAAGCTTAACGCAGGTTACGAGAACCTCGCAGGCTGTTTTAAGCTCATCATTTGTCGGATATGTAGGCGCAATTCTTATATTGCTGTCATGCGGGTCTTTGCCGTAAGGATATGTTGCGCCTGCGCCTGTCATAACAACTCCGGCGTCCTTGCAAAGCGACACAACCCGTTTTGCACAGCCGTCAAGCGTATCAAGAGAAATAAAATATCCGCCCTTTGGATTTGTCCATGACGCAATATCAAGTCCGCCAAGCTCCTCGTTAAGCGTGTCAAGCACTATTTTAAACTTAGGTCTTAAAATTGCCGCGTGTTTCTTCATGTGTTTGAGCATACCGTCAAAATCGCCGAAGAAACGCGCATGACGGAGCTGATTTAACTTATCATGACCGATAGTCTGAACGGTCATCTGTTTCTTTATAAATTCCAGATTAGCCTTTGACGCCGAAATTGCCGATATACCCGAGCCCGGGAATGTAACCTTCGAGGTTGAGCAGAACTTAAACACCATATCAGGATTTCCCGCTTTGGCGCACTCCTCTAAAATTTCAAGGATATGATCCTGATTTTCAGGTTCGTCATACAGATGGTGTATGCAGTATGCGTTATCCCAATAAATTCTGAAATCCTCCGCGGCAGGCTTCAATCTTGCGAAACGGCGAACAACCTCATCCGAATACGATACGCCTGACGGGTTTGAATACTTCGGAACGCACCATATACCCTTTATTGCAGGGTCGCTTGAAACCAATTTCTCAACCATATCCATATCGGGACCATCGGAATTAAGCGGTACGTTTATCATTTCAATACCGAAAAATTCGGTTATCGCAAAATGTCTGTCATAGCCCGGTACAGGACAAAGGAACTTAACCTTATCAAGCTTCGCCCACGGCGTCGAACCCATAACGCCGTGTGTCATGGAACGCGCTACGGTGTCATACATTACATTAAGGCTTGAGTTGCCGTAAATTATAATATTGTCAATCGGACATTCAATCATTGCGCTCAAAAGACGCTTTGCCTCGACGATACCGTCGAGAACGCCGTAATTTCGGCAGTCAACGCCCTGTTCACCAACAAGCTTATGCGACGACGCAAGCGTGTCTATCATCCCCATTGAAATATCAAGCTGTTCAATATTCGGCTTTCCGCGCGACATATCAAGCTTTAACCCCATTGCCTTTAAATCATCATACTGTTTTGCAACTTCTTTTCTTAAATCAAGAAGTTCTTCTTTTGACATTTCTTTGTATGACATCTTCATTCCTCCTTAATATCCACTGTTTGTAGTATATCATACTGCGCGTTTTACGTCAATGTTATACGGTTATTTTTGTGAAAATAACAAAAAAATTCAAAATTTTTCAAAAAAAATCTTGTAAATTTAAAAGCTTTATGGTACAATAGATAAGTATTATGTATATTTCGAGATAAAGGAGGTTTGTTTTTTATGACCACAGCGTTTATTATTTTGCAATTGATAGTATCATTACTGCTTATTTTCGTCGTATTGGCGCAGGAGGGCAAGGATCCCGGCATGAGAGGTATTCAGGGAGCATCGTCTGACATGGGCGACTCGTTCTTTAAAAAGGCCGGCGGCACTACTAAGGAAGCAATGTTTACTAAGCTTAC
This sequence comes from uncultured Lachnospiraceae bacterium, assembly GCA_964447095.1. Lineage (GTDB taxonomy): Bacteria > Bacillota > Clostridia > UBA1381 > UBA1381 > JALEPO01. Next base: position 2,452 of record CAYUSE010000043.1, read on the forward strand.
TTCAACGCTTGCAATCCTATTCCTGATTACAACAGTAACGCTTGTAATATTGGCATCATAATTGAATGAATATCAAAAAAAGAGCCGACAGGCTCTTTTTTCATTGTATTTTAAAAACAAAAAAGGCTTCCCTCAAGGGAAACCTTTCTTATTCATATCATTCTATTATTCCGTAATTTCCTTATGAAAATCCTGAAGCGACTTAACTCCCGCGCATTTTTTCTGCATAGCCTTAATTCCTGCAATACTTGCCTTTGTTTCAGCCATGGTCGTCATGTACGGTACACGTCCTTTTATAACAGCCTTTCTGATATAGCTGTCGTCTGCCGCGCCTTTTTTATCATTTGGCGTATTTATAACAATGCTGACCTCGTTGTTTGTTATTATATCAAGCACATTCGGTCTGCCCTCATTCAGCTTAAATACCGATTTTACAGGAATACCGCACTTTTCAATAAGCTTTGCCGTACCTGTTGTTGCGATAAGCTCAAAGCCGCAATCATGAAATCCTCTGGCAACCTCTTCAAGCTCCGCTTTATCTCGGTCATTTACGCTGATTAACGCTTTGCCTGATACAGGAAGTCTTGTCTGAGTAGCCTCCTGAGCCTTAGAAAACGCCTCGCCAAAATCAGATGCCATGCCGAGAACTTCGCCGGTTGAGCGCATCTCAGGTCCCAAAACAGGGTCAACCTCCTGGAACATGTTGAACGGGAACACCGCTTCCTTAACACCGTAATGCGGAATATTCTTTTCCTTTAAATCTGTAACAGGTGATTTTCTGCCCGTTAACGGCATTGTGATAATTTCGGTTGCAAGCGGCACCATGCGGATATTACATACCTTTGAAACAAGCGGTACCGTTCTTGACGCTCTCGGATTTGCTTCCAGAACATAAACCTTGTCGCCTTCAATTGCGTACTGCATATTCATAAGACCGCGCACATTCATCTCACACGCTATTTTTCTTGTGTATTCCTTGATTGTTTCAACATGCTTTTTCGGTATATTCATTGACGGTAAAATACATGCACTGTCGCCCGAATGTATTCCGGCAAGTTCAATATGCTCCATAACAGCGGGAACAAATACGTTTTCGCCGTCGCTTATCGCATCCGCCTCACATTCCATAGCATGATTTAAGAAACGGTCAATCAAAATCGGTCTGTCTGGCGTCACACCGACTGCCGCGCTCATGTAAACCTTTAAGCTTTCCGCGTCGTGAACAACCTCCATACCGCGTCCGCCAAGTACATAAGACGGACGAACCATTACGGGATAGCCGATTTTTTCGGCTATTTCAAGCGCTTCCTCTACATTTACCGCCATTCCCGATTCGGGCATTGGTATTTCAAGCTTATCCATCATAGCGCGGAACAAATCTCTGTCCTCCGCCAAATCTATCGTTTCAGGAGTTGTGCCTAAAATATTTACGCCGTTTTTCTTCAATTCAGCCGCAAGATTAAGCGGTGTCTGACCGCCGAACTGCGCGATTACACCGACAGGCTTTTCCTTTTCGTGAATGCTCAGAACATCTTCAAGCGTTAGCGGCTCAAAATACAGCTTGTCCGAAGTATCATAATCTGTTGACACGGTTTCGGGATTACAGTTTACGATAATCGTTTCAAATCCGAGCTTTTTAAGCGCCATTGCCGCGTGAACGCAGCAGTAGTCAAATTCTATACCCTGTCCTATTCTGTTCGGACCTCCGCCCAAAATCATGATTTTCGGCTTGTCTGTGTTTACCTTGCTCTTTTCCTTGATATTATAGGACGAGTAGTAATATGCCGCGTCCTCCGTACCGCTTACGTGAACGCCCTCCCATTCTTCGGTAATGCCTGCTTTAATTCTCGCATTACGCACAGTCTCCTCTGAAACACCAAGAATGCCGCTTAAATATCTGTCTGAGAAACCGTCTTTCTTAGCTGCTTCAAGAACATCTGACGGAGGAACGCTTCCTTTATATGCTTTAAGAGCTTCTTCCTCTTCAACAAGCTCCTTCATCTGCTCAATGAAATAATGCTTAATTTTCGTAAGCTCCCAAAGCTCGTCAACAGTCGCGCCCTTGCGAAGAGCCTCATACATGATAAACTGTCTTTCGCTTGACGGATTGTGAAGCATTTTAAGAAGCTCGTCCTTTGATTTTTCCGCGAAATCCTTTGCGCCGCCAAGACCGTAACGTCCTGTTTCAAGGCTTCTTATCGCCTTCTGGAACGCTTCCTTATATGTTTTTCCTATACTCATTACCTCGCCTACAGCTCTCATCTGCGTGCCGAGCTTATCCTGTGCGCCCTTAAACTTCTCAAATGCCCAGCGCGCAAATTTAATTACGACATAATCACCGTCGGGGTAATATTTATCAAGCGTACCGTATTTTCCGCACGGAATATCCGATAAATTAAGTCCCGAAGCAAGCATAGCCGAAACAAGCGCGATAGGAAAACCTGTCGCCTTTGAAGCAAGCGCCGATGAACGCGAGGTACGCGGATTGATTTCAATTACTATAATTCTGCCGTCTGCCGGATTTCTTGCAAACTGTACGTTTGTGCCGCCGATTACTTCAATCGCCTCAACGATTTTATACGCCTGTCTTTGAAGCTCTTTTTGAACATCCTCGGCTATAGTAAGCATAGGAGCTGAACAGAACGAATCACCTGTATGAACTCCCAAGGGGTCAATATTTTCAATAAAGCAGACGGTTATCATATTGTTCTGCGCGTCACGCACAACCTCAAGCTCAAGCTCTTCCCAGCCAAGCACAGACTCCTCGACAAGAACCTGCCCTACAAGACTTGCCTGCAAACCTCTCTCACAGACAGTTTTGAGCTCTTCTGTATTATAAACAAGTCCGCCGCCTGCGCCGCCCATGGTGTATGCAGGGCGCAAAACAACAGGGTAAGCAAGTTTTTCTGCAATTGCCAGCGCTTCATCAACCGAATACGCCACCTCGCTCCTTGCCATTTCTATTCCGAGGCTGTTCATGGTTTCCTTAAACGCAATTCTATCCTCGCCGCGGTCAATAGCGTCAACCTGTACGCCTATTACCTCAACGCCGTATTTTTCAAGAACACCATCCTTTGCAAGCTCCGAGCAAAGATTAAGTCCCGATTGACCGCCCAAATTCGGCAAAAGCGCATCAGGACGTTCCTTTTCAATAATCTGCGTCAATCTTTCGACATTAAGCGGTTCTATATATGTAACATCCGCCGTTTCAGGGTCTGTCATAATTGTGGCGGGATTTGAGTTTACAAGCACTATTTCATAGCCAAGCTTACGCAAAGCCTTGCACGCCTGCGTACCCGAATAGTCAAATTCACATGCTTGACCGATTATAATAGGTCCCGAGCCTATAATTAAAACTTTGTGAATATCTTCTCTTTTTTTCATGTATTCTCGTCCTTTCGATAATATTCCATAATTTATTCCTAAATTATATTATCTTATATCACGCCTGCTTTGTCAAGCCTTATTTGTCATATTTTACAGAAAATTTGCCGAAAAACAAAAGGACTGAAGAAGCTTCAGTCCTTCGCCCTCATTATCTGCCTATGTAAAACATAAACAAATCCATCTCAACGGGCATTGCCATTATAACGCGTAAAAGCCGCATAAGCAATAGGCTTTTGCTATGTTTGTAAGGTATTTAAAAAAATTATTTCTTATCGCATTATTTGTGACATTTATTTCAGCTTATAGCGTATTTTTTTACGTAAAATGTCACATTTTCCGCAAAATCCCAAACATCTTATACATTTTTATGCATATCCTCTAACAGTTTTCACGTAAATCCTCTGTCATGAATATTATTTATATGTAAAGGAGGGATAAAAATGCAATACAACAGAGATGCGGCTGTCGAATATGCCAACAAGTGGGCTTACGGCAGAAATCCGCGTTATTTTAATTTTGAAGATTTGGGAGGCGACTGCACCAATTTTGCTTCACAGGTGCTTTACGCCGGCAGCGGGGTTATGAATTATACACCCATTTACGGATGGTATTATATATCGCTTAACGACAGAGCGCCTGCGTGGACGGGCGTAAACGAGCTCTTCCGCTTCTTATCAACCAATCGGGGTGCAGGCCCTCAGGGAAGGCTTGCAAGACTGCCCGAAATCGAAAAAGGAGATATTATTCAGCTTAAATTCAGCAACGAAAATCAGGGCTTTGACCACTCGCCGGTTGTCATGGATGTCGGACTTCATACTCCGACTACCATTCTTGTAGCCGCTCATTCCAACGACGCAAACTGCCGTCCGCTTTCAAGCTATAATTATATAGATCTCCGCCCTATTCATATCATAAACGTCGGCGAATAATTAAAAAAGAGGCTTCAAGCCTCTTTTTGTATATATCCATATTTAAATCGTTAAAAATTATCAGGATCAGGTTCGCCGAAAATCGGCAGTCCGTTTTTATCATAAGTAAACGCCTTAGCTCTTGCATGACGGTTCGGGTCATGCAGAGGGTCGCCCGATATTTCTTTATAATTACGGCTGTGATAAATAAGCACATCCTTATCGCCGTCTGTTGTAAAGCTATTATGCCCCGGTCCGTACTGACTGTTCTTTTCACTCGTCTTAAAGACAGGCTTATCGCTTTTATGCCACGACGCGCTGTTCAGCAAATCCGAATTTTCATCAGCCCACAGCATACCCATGCAATAGCTGTATCCCGTATCGGACGCGGAATAGGTTAAAATAACCTTACCGTTTCTTATTAAGACCGCTGGTCCCTCATTGACCTTAAAGCCCTGCATTTCCCAATCGTATTCAGGCTTAGTGAGCATTACGGGCTTAGAGTCAAGGGTTTGCGGATCTTTCATAGATGCAATAAATATACATGAACCGACCTCTTTATCAATTGTCTGCGCCCACGATACATATTGCTTGCCCTTATGTATAAAGCTCGTCATATCAAGCGAGAAGCTCTCATATCCGACATCAATCCTGCCAAGTTCTTCCCATTTGCCTATAATCGGATTTTCATCACGGCATATCATAACATAAGGACGTATTGCCCATATATCATCTCTGCCGCTTGCTGTATAATAAATATACCATGCTCCATTGATAAAATGTATTTCAGGCGCCCATATATATCCGCTCTGCGGTCCGTCAAAATGACGCTTCCATACAACATGGGAATTAGCCGTTAAAAGCCCGTCAAGCGTTTTGGAGCGTCTCAATTCAATCCCGTCATACTGAGGAATAGAGCCTGTAAAATAATAATATCCGTCCGTATGCTTATAGCACCACGGGTCAGCCCTCTGATATACCAGAGGACTATTGTATTTTTGTTCCTCGTCCATTGTTATCTGCCTTTCGTTTTTTCAAACTAAAAGTAATAATACCATTATAGACAGCGTTTTTCAAGTGTTTTTTTAATTTTATTTTAACTTTTGGCAACCATTGTTATCTATGACGAAATTATCGGTATAAATAAGCTTTGAAACTGTCGCAAATTCATAATTTTTACTAAGAGCCTCAAGAATTTCGGGCAGGATTTTCGCGGTATTTTTCGTTCCGTTATGCAGGAGTATTATATCCCCTGCCTTAACCTTATTCATTACGCGGCTGTATATATCCTCCGCCGATGCATCTCCGTAGTCAATGCCGTCAACCGACCATTGTATGTATATATTGCCTATGCTTTCCGCCGCCTTTACCACCGTGTCGTTATAAGCTCCCGACGGGGCGCGCATTAAATTGACTTCTTTCCCTGTAATATTTTTTATAACGCCCCCGCTCTTTTTTAAATCGGCGCATATTGCATCAGACGTCATCTTAGAATAATCGTCATGATTATACGAATGATTTCCTATTTCATGACCGCGCCCGCTTATTTTTTTCAGGCTTTCACTATATTTTTCAGCCCACGTTCCCAACACAAAAAAAGTCGCTTTGCAGTTATATTTATCAAGCGTATTGAGAATTTCGTCAATATCGTCGTCATTCCACGCGCAGTCAAACGTCAGCGCAATTTTATTGTCGCTTCTTTCAACGCTGTAAATCGGAATTTCCCTGCCGTTTACATTAAATACCGATACTGTTCTGTTTATAGAAAAGCATAAAATCGGTATTAAAATTGCCGCCGCAAGCGCCAAAATAACATATTGTATCTTTATAACTATAAATTTCAAAGCTGAGCCCTCCTAAAATGTTTATTATTACATTTTATTCGGTAACTCCTACTTGTATTACAAAAGATATGAAGGCATGGTGTTTTTTTTCTTTTTAATCTTTTTAGCGTCCCCGGAGTTTTCGCCTGTTCGCTCTTCAGTTTTAGTGTCCCTCTTTATTTCCGCCGTCTTTTTCACAGGCTGGGTTTTGGCATTTTTTCTGGATTTTTTAACTTCTTGTTCATTAAGCGATTTTATGTATTCTTTTCTTTCTTTTTCGCTTTCTATCGGCTCGCTTTTAAAGCGTCCTGCAAAAACTTTTCCTGTTAAATTGTATGTTTTGTTATAATATCTTGCGTAGCTTGTCACAAGCGGTTTCATTGTCATTGAAATACCCTTTGGTGTTTCTTTTACAACAAGCCGTATTTCCGTTTCCGACAAATTATATCCGTAAATTTCTCCGCCTTCAAAATATTTCCCGAGCATTTCAAGAAATGTTTTTTTATCTTCAGAGGACCTAAATATCATATTCCCCTGCAAAGAAACATAATACATTCCCGTACTGCTTATTTTTCGCGCTTCTCGTGCCATTTTAATCACCTCATTTTTTTCTTTTCTCCATTATATCACATTTTCCATGGGGACAGTAAAACATTTTCTTTACATTTTAAATACAGCTTTGTATCACAATTTATTATTTAGCACAAAAATAAGGAACAATGATATGCCTTCCTTCAATTTGCATACTCAACAGATTTTGTTTGCTGTAATTTTCTATGTTTTTAAAATTGACTTTATTTATGTATAATTCCTGAGTTTTTTAATCAATTTTATTAAAACTTAAAATTACTATAACATCATTGTTCCCTTATATAAATTATATCTATAATTAAAAAATTTGTACACCGCATATAAACGGGTTTCTGTAAATTTATTACAATTATAGCAATATAGGGAAATTTAACATTCAGCATACATAGCCGCCGCTGAATAACAGATAAATTCAAAGACAGTATTTTTAGTGTCCCCATTCTGTTTTTCTGTATATTTTAAATACCGATTTGTAATATACGCCGATTTGTCCGAATAAAAATAGTACAAAAATACAAGATTGGAAAGGAACATAGTCATGGATACATACCACAATTTAACCGCAAAAGAAACGGCTCAAAAGCTTTCAAGCGACATAAACAGTGGTCTTACCGCCGCTGAAGCAAAAAAACGTCTTACAAAAAACGGCAAAAATGAACTTACTGAAAACAAGAAAAAAGGAATGATACGGCGTTTTTTTGAACAATTCAATGATTTTATGATAATAATT